>JAJYVR010000127.1 GCA_021791935.1 Acidobacteriota bacterium | reverse complement strand
TCCTGCTCCCAGGTGAACTGACTCGCCCGCAGAACCGTCCGGTCCTCCGGCTCCGAGAGTCGCCGCTACTACAGGACCTGGCCAACGGCATCCTGCGCAAAGCTCATCGACTAAAGCCGATCCAGGTCTAAAATCGCAACCTTCACGCCGGATTCAGGTTGTACAAAACTTCGCGGAGGTCCGCGGTGCGGACGATGCGAAAGCGCCCGGCTTCGCGGAGAAGTTCTTTCTCTTCGGGGCGCAATTCCAGCCCAACGATGTTCGTGGCCATGCGCGGTGGACGCTGTGGGTCGGGAGAGGGCACAGGGTGGCGACGCGGGCGCGGAACCTCTCGCGGTGGCTCCGAACGCTTCCGCGTTGCCTGGGGACGGTTCCAGCGAGAGTCCACTATGTGTTCCTCTAAAGATTGCAGGTGATGACGGACAGGATTGTCGGGGAGCTTGCGCGTGACCGTGCGCTCGTCCTGAGATCCGGCGGGCGTGTCATTCCCCTCGCGGCGACGCGGCAGTTCTTGCGGGATATCGAGTCTCACGCATCCTCCCCGTGATCGCTCCGCTCTGCGGGAGCGGGCGAAAATTCGATGGAGGTCTGGGCAGTCACGGACTTTGCGGCAGGCTTCTTCGTGCGCTCACTGGCAGGAGGAGGCAGGGGCGTTTTTTCAGAAACCAGCGATGTCTTTGGCTTCTGACCGACGACACGACACACGTCGTAGTCGGCCACGCGGGTGAATTTGTTCATCTCTTTTTCTGCCGCCTCGCGCAGCTTGCGAATTTCGGCAATCAGGCCGGGCGTCCGTTCCATGTATTGCTCCTCACTCAGCATGGCTACTGTTCCTCCTCCTCTTCTCCGCCAAAATGCGAGAGGATTTCACCGGACAGTTCACTCTTTCCACTGTGTATCTCCTGGTCGAGGTGTTTGAGTTTGCGGCCTGTATCGCGGAGGAAGAACTTGCGTTCGATCCAGATGGTGAGGCCGAGAATGTTGGCGAACAGCAGCGCGCAGTATGTTGCAATGGGCTGCAAGTACGCATGCAGGATCAGGTTGCGCCAGGGAATGAGGAAGTGCATCTGGCTCATCAGCCCGAAGCCGAGCGCGAGAAAGATCAGCGTGGCGACAAAGACGGCATTGGCAATCATGTTTTTCCCTTTCTGCCGCGATCATGACGCGGCACATTACAGTGAAACGCGGAGAGGATTTTCTCCTCTCCGCAAATTTGAGAGAGGCGTGTTACGTGTCCTCACCCTCGGTACTCTCGTCTACGCCGATGGCTGGGACTTCCAGCCTGCGGATCGTGAGCGCATGGACCACGTAGGCGTGCAAGGAATTTCTGAGCGTCGTGCCTTCTTCTACGAGCGTGCTGCGCAACTCACCTTCCACCTCGACATAGTCGCCCTGCTTCATGCCGCGCGTGAAGCCGCAGAAGTATGGGCCGGGGCAGATGACCGTATGCCGCGCAGTTTGCGGTATCCATTTGTTTCGAGCCTTGTTCCAGACGCCGGACTCGATCGAGAGCGTAAGCACCGCGTAGGAGTCAGGCTGGATATGGTCCGAGGTGGGGACTTCGGCGTCGCCGGCTAGAAAACCGCGCAAAGAGACGCTATTTTTGAAAATATTCATGATGACAACCTCCTTCCGGAGAAGGAACGCCGCTTACGCGGCGTCCTCCTCGGAAATGGATTCTGTATCTGTATCGGAATGCTGGGGCCGTGCCAGCTTCTTGACGAGGCTGGCCCGGACTTCCCAGTTGCGGCGCTTGATCTGCGTTTTCTGCTTGCCGTTGCCGACTTCCGCACCGAACTCGGAGCTGCGCAACTCGCCTTCGACCTCGATGTAGTCGCCCTTCTTCAGATCCTTGGCGTACTCGGCGGGCTTGGCGAAGCAGACGATGCGGTGCCATTCGGTGCGCGCGACCCACTGGTTGGTCTTCTTGTCCTTGTAGCTGGACTTGGTGGCGAGCGAGAGGACGATGACGGACTTGCCGTTGGCGGTGGCCTGGGCCTGTGCGTTTTTGCCGATGAATCCTTTCAAGCGGATGGTGTTTTCGTAAAGTGCCATGATGATTTCCTCCATGTTGGTTTTTGCCCGGATTTCACTCGGGACACTCTTGCGCGAAGCGACGCGAGTACCGGGGCCCCCGGCACACGATTTGTGTGTGCTGGGGTGGTGAATGTGCCCCGCTCCCAAGGCCGAGATGTGCTTTCTGCGGAGGCTCCGGCAAGAAATTTCGTCCGCAGGACCGCAGCCGCGCGCATGTTGCGCGGGAAATTTGTTGTTGGAAACCCAGACCCGAAGGGCGTTCGCCGTGGCGAACGAAGCAGAACATCGAAGCGCCGCCGGGCGCGGGAAAAGCACCGAGCGAGTGACCGAGGGAGAGCAGGGCGGAAACTCGGAGGAATGGCGCTCGTACCGAAATCTCCGCCGACAGGGGCGACTGCTCAGGACGCACTTCAGGCAACCGCCAACGATCAAATACTCCGTCTTGCAGCCATCCAGAGCTACAACCGACCAGCGTGTGAAATGCACGCACACGAAACCGCATTGCGTTTGTAGGTTGCCAGCGACAGGGCCAGACACGAGCGACTGAGGCGAAGGCGCACAGCAGTTCCGATCTGTTGTCGGCATGGCAAGAAACTCCGCAATGCGCCATATGGGAATACCGCCCATCCTGCTCGTCATCGCTGGGGCGCCTCGGCGACCGGGGCCTCGTTCCGATGCAGGACGATCTCATGGACCGCCGCGATGCGTTCCCCGATCCAGCGCATGACCGGTACAGCCATCGAATTACCGAGCGCCCGGTAGCGTGGCCCGTCCGCGGCCGACTTGCCGCGATACTCAACCAGCGTGTAATCGTCGGGAAACCCCTGCAGACGTTCGCACTCTCGCGGAGTCAAACGTCGCACAGCCATTCCAGAGTGCAAAATATTTGGTGGGCCGCTGCTGGTGTCGGAGCTATCGACCTGTTTGCCATAGGAAGCAGTCAACGGAGCGGCAACGGCTATTTGCCCACCACCGTTTGCGTGACTCGTGTCATGGCACATGCCACGTAGAGTCGGTGCAATGCCACCAACATCGGCTCCGTAATCCTTCGCAGAGAACGCGACATAGCTGTTCGTACTGCCACCGGAAGCGGCGCGAATGCTGGCCATTGCCGACGGTTCCGGTATCGCTCCGCCTTCGCGCCCTCGCAGATTGAAGGCCACGGCCTGGCTGTTGGTTTGTTCCAATGTGTGCGCGATGCCATCCGAGAATCCATGCCCGTTCGATTGCGTGTGCGCAGTGCAGATAGCAATCGGAATGAGCGGACTGCCGCGTCCAGTGCCATCCTCGCTGGCGTCAAAGCCGTCGGCGGAGAGAGTGTGCGCGATCAGCGTCTCCGTCTCGACATCCTGTCGTCCCATGCCACCGGCATTCAGACAGTAAGAAATTTCGGAGGCTGACGAGAGGATGCCCGCACCAAATTGGTTGCGGATGAAACCGTCTTTGCATCCAGCATCGAGGGTGGGTGCGGTGTCTGTGAGGCGACCGCCAGCAGGGCCGACTTCAATGCACACGGCAGTTCCTTGCCGCGTTTCTCGGCGCGGCGGAGGATGCCCTGACAGGCACGACCGCTCAACCAATACCGCTGCGGCAGCTCGCCAGTCTCCAAGATGTCCGACAACGAAGACGCGACGCCGTCGCTGGGATACTCCGAAATGTTGAGCGTCCAGGACTCGCCATGCGAGGCCATACCCGAGTTGGACCAGCATTCCAAGGAAGGCGCCAAACGTCCGTCCGTCGTCAATCGACAGGACACCGGGGACGTTCTCCCACACCAGCCATAAGGGCCTGATGCGATCAACAAGTCGAGCAAACTCGAGGGTGAGGTTGCCACGCGCATCATCCAGTCCCGCTCGCTTTCCAGCGATGGAGAAAGACTGGCAAGGTGTTCCTCCGGCCAGAAGGTCGATTGCTCCGGCATCGTCCGCTCCGATCTGGGTGAAGTCGCCAAAATTGAGAATGTCGCCAGTCGCCGGCAATGCGATGATGTTGCGAATGGCGGCAGCACGGCGCTTCGCTTCCTTGCGCGTAACAGCGTCATGTGGACTCGGCATATACAGCGGGCGCGATGCGCCATAGCGCGAGCGCAGCAGCCAGCAGCAAAAGGGATCGATCTCAGCAAACATTACCGGCTGCCAGCCGAGTGGCTGCCACGCGACGGTCACGGCCTCGATACCTGAACAGATGGAAAGATATTTCATGCTGTGCTCCGTGGTTTCGGTCCGCGCTTCTGTCGGCAGAGAAGCCGAAGAGCGGAGAGGATATGCGCCATCGTTGTGTTGCGGCCATAGAGCACCATGTCGGCATAGCGGACGGGTGCCAGATCCCCGGCACGGTCCACCAACAGCAGCGGGAGATGCACATCACTTTCAAGGAGAAGATGAATCAACCGTCCGGCTGGATCGGCCTGCTGTGCATGCATCAATACACAGCAGCGAAAAGTGGCGCCCCGGCCACCGGCAAGCCCCATCGCGTCCTGGATTGCATGGACAGCAGCGACATCGTAGTTGCGTAGGCGCAGTACGAATGCCGTAGCCGACAGCAACTCCGGGTCGGCGCAGTAGAGCAGAATGGGTTTCCTCGCTCGCATGGTCATCTCCCAAACGCCTGGTCTTCGCGGCAGTACGTGATGACGAGGCCGAGTGGGTTGGTCAGCAGCATCTGGTTTGGCACTTCATCGCGGAAACCGTAGACCACATTCGCCATCCAGCGTTCGCGGCGCTGTTCGTCGAGATTGCCGGGTGCGCGGAAGATTTTGTCGAACTCGATCTCGGCGCGATAGGGCGGCTGGCGCAGGTCTTCAAGGACCACGGAATGGATTTCAATATCGACATTCGGCTGCGATGGGTCGAGCAGAAACGATTCGAGCGTTTTGGCCTTCTGGAACCGCTGGATGGTGGCGCTCTGCAACTGGTTCGAGAAGAAGCTCAATGATTCCGCAAAATCGCGCTGCAAGGTCGCATGGTTGCGACCGTAGTAAAGTTGTGCCCACTGCGCGAGGTAATACTTGCTGACGCGGTCGATGGGGATTTTGGCGAAGTCGTCATACTGCATCACCTGGCCACGTCCCGTATCCGAGACCGAGATGATGAGCGGCTTCAGCCGCAAAGCAGCGTTTTGCGTGCGATAGAAGAGCGCCAGCAGAGCGAGCGCGACGGCCGAAAGCACCAGCAGGGCCAGCTTGAGATAGGTGTTGGTGACGACCGGCCCGGCGTAGAGTTCGAGGTATTTCTGTCCGGCGTCTGTAATCGGAAAATTGTTCTTCGTCATAATTCACTACCCCAGGGGGTTGACCCACGTTCCGGTGCGTCCGCTCAGGATGGCCCCGGTCAGCTCGGGGATTTTGAACAACCCGAAGATGCAAACAAACAGCGTCACGATCAGCGCGGGCAGAATGGTGAACGCATTCGAGATGCTGATCGGACCGATGACGCCAAGCAGCGCCAGCAGCACTTTCGCAAAAATGAAGATGAAAGCGCTGGCGATCACCTGATAGAAACTGAATCCAAGGAACGCCTTGAACCATCCCCAGAAGAGGAAATCCAACTTCGGCACAATAAAGAACGGAATGAAGATTGGACCAATCAGCACGCACACGGCGCTGGCCACTAACCCATAGGCAATCACCGCGAAGGCCACGGCCTGCATCGCGGCCAGCGCAATCGCGATCACGAGAAACGTCAGGGTCTCGTGGAAATCGAATTCGCCGGGAGGTTGGCCCAGTTGTTCCTCGGCATGGGTGACCGCATCGGCAATGACCTGCGTCTGGTTCGATTCAATCTGCCCGGACAACTGCAATGCTTCCTGCGTGATCAGGTCGCTGAAGCTATACCCCATGCCCGGAATGGGCGTGGAATAATACGTCAGCATTCCGAGACCGAACGAGATCGCGAGCAGCAGATTGGCAAACTGGCCGAAGTGGAAACTGCCGTAAAATCCCTGCGCGGTGGAGAGCGCGTTCTGGATGCCGAACCAGGCAATCATAATGATGGCGAGGCCGCGAAAGAGATCGAGGCCCATCGTCTGGATGGCGGGGCTGTTGGTCGCAAGCAATTGACCGATGGCCTGGCCGAGAAAAGTAAAAGGGTTCGGGTCCATAGATCAATGTCCTGTCGGGCTGAGCGAGATCGAATGTATGGAATCGCTCACCCCACCAGTGATCTGCTGCATGGTGTTGGGAAAGTTCTGCTGAAAGTAAATGGCTTCGTTGATGGCCCGGTTCTGGGCGTCGATCTGCTGCTTCTGGGCGACCAATTGTTGCTGGACCGAAGCGGCCAGTATCTGGTTGGTGTCCTGCTGGGAGTGAATTTGAAGCAGGGTCGCCGTATTGATCTTGCCCAGCACGGCCATCTCGCTCTGCTGGGTGGGGTCGGTCGAATACGTGTCCGATTCGAGGTTTGCCAGTTTCTGCGCCAGTGCCTCCGAGTTCGACCGGATGGTGCCCAGAGTCGAAAGCGTGCTGGTGGTTGTCCCTTGCGCGAGTTCGGAGGTCGCAACCTGGTTCTGGATAACAGACTGTGTATTGGCGTCCTGCATGGCGAGAGCGCTCGCAGGATACGGTTGGGCCTGGAGGACAGAACTCGTGTAGGCGGCCAGGGCTTGCGTCTGCCCACCGAGGTTAAGCGCGTTGATCCATGCGGCAGTGTTGCCGTAAACATCCGGCGCGGCGAGGTCGGTCCAGGAAGAAAATTGCGAAGCATACCGCATGGCCATGTCCGGTGGCATCTGCGACATCTGATAGGCGAGGTTGTAGGCGGAGACGATCTGGTCGCGGGTCTCGACCGCCGTGGTGTACATCTGTTCCAGTTGGCCGAATTCCTGGACGGCCTCGCCGAAATTTGAGGCGTCGAAGACGGCAAACTGCGCTTGCGCCGCAGGCGCGAGCAGTGTGGCAAGCGAGAAAACGAGACAAAGAATCCTGATTGATTTCATGGTGATTTACCTTTCCTGCAATCGTTCATGCGGATGCGGTTGGTGTTTTCTGGCTGGGACGGCGCGGGCAACTCGCCAGTGTCGGCACCGGCAGCAGCCCAACGCGCATTGCTTCGGGTTAACGCGTGCATAATGCAGAGGTGACGGCTTGGGAGGCTGTGTGCTCGTATCGCAACCAGCCAGGAAAAAACATGCAGAGAGAAGGATGGCGAGTATACGCATCAGAAATCTCCCGGCATGGTGTGGTTTTCATACGCTGGCAGCAGCATGTCCTGGGTCAGATACACCTTGATGCGATGACCTTCCCGGATCGTGATCGTCGGCAAAATGTTGATGAAGCGATCCAGCACGTCCGCGCCCGACTGCGAAAGGCTGGAGGCCACGCCCTGTTCATACATCGCCGGGCCGCTGATGTTATAGCCGCTGCTATACATGGTCGCCTCCGCCGCGCCCGAGATGATACCGAGCGCAATCGAGGCCCCGAATATCTGGAGATAATGGTTGTTCACCTGGTCGGAGAGGCCGGTGGCCCCGGCCTGATCGAGACCTTGGAACTGGTCGAGATCGACGGAATAACCATCGGGCATCAGCATGCGATGGAAGCGGACAGCCAGCCGCCTCTGGGCTAGACCTGAGACCTTCTGGACATCGCCCAACAGAAAAGTGCCAGCAGGGATCAGTACATGCTGCCTGTCCTGGCTGTACACGGGGTTGGTCACCATGACCTTCACCGGCCCGGCGAAATCACCGACCAGCCGGTTCAATAGCGCGGTATCGAGAATCGTTCCCTCGAACAAAACATAGGGCTGGCCGTGCGCGGAGTTGAGATTCACTTCAGGCGCATGCTTGACAGCATTTGCCTTTGGAGCCTGCCCACCAATCGGCACACCGCCCGGCATCTGTTGCGACTGAAGGGATGCTGGCGCAAGAGGACTACCCATGCTGGTTCCGGGGTTCTGCTGCCACGGACTCCGCGCCATGTTGTCTTGCGATGGAGCGACATTCAGTGTCACCAGATTCGAGGCGAAGCGGGACTTGAAGGCCAGCGCCTTCTCCGCATCCGCGATGGGGTCACGGGGCGGCTGGGTATCGAGCGGCCTCTGTGCATATGTACCCGTGACTGTGCCATTCTGTTCGCCTGGTGGGAGATTTGCATTGGCTGCTGTCTGCCGCTGGGCCTCCACCTGTCGTTGCTTTGCCGTCAGGTCTTCCTGGAAGCGCTCGATATCGCGCTGGTTGGCTTCCGTTGATGGGGCAGTGGACGCAGGCGCGAGCGGCTTCGCCACTGGCTTGGCATGGTTCTTCGAGAACAGCACAGCCAGCAGGATCATTACGGACAACCCGGCGATCAGGTAGCTCTGGCTCTGCTTTGCGACCACACCGGGTGGCTGCGTGCGCTGGTCGCGGAACTGTGAGTTTTGGGACGGCGAGTTCAACGGAACTCTTTCCGTCTCCGCTTCCTGGATCAGTTTTTCGTCTGCCATCGGCATCACCTACTTTCCCTTGCGCGCAAATGCGAGCTTCTTTTTGCCGATTTGGAGATAGCCCTTGTCGACGACCTGCGTGATCACGTAAGTGTCGTCTTTGAGCTGGAAGCTGATAAGGTCGGGCTTGCCGTCTTTGAGTTCATAGACGGCGAACTTCTCCGGGGCCGACGACTTGATGTAAGTGAAATGGTCATCGTGATAGATGGCTTCCACGTCGAAGGGCGGTTTGTTCTTGTACTGGTAATCGAAGGACAGGTGCTCGACCGGGTAGTTGGCGCGGAACTGCTCGACGGCCTGTTGCGCATGCAGTTCCACGGCCTGCGCCTGCATGCGCGCAGCGGTGACTTCCGAAGCTGGCACAAACTTCTCCGGGCCACGCACGCTGGCCAGTGTCGATGGATCGGATGGCTCGATCACGACTTTCAAATCTGGATCTGCTGTTTCGACATCATCGAGCGTGAACGAGTAGACGTTGCCCTTGTCGGTGATCAGGTTGAGATTGGAGTGGATGCCTTCCTTTGCCGGATGGAGGAAGCAGTAATTTTGCACGGCATCCAGAATCCAGAAGTCCTTATCGCCGGTGGCGACTTCGAGAATCTTTTCCGATGCTGGCAGCTCAATCAGCGTGGTGTAATGCATCTTTGCGCGAATGGCCACAATGTCGTTGGCGTGATAATGCACGATGCGGGCGATCTGCTGGGCGTCTGCGGCAATGGCCGCCAGCGCCAGCAATCCGATCAGGTAAGGTTTTGTGCGCATAATTCTCCTCATTGGGTTGCAGCTGGGTTGGGATAGTCATGGGCCAGGCGCAGCAGTGCCTGCTCCGGCCCATAGCGGGCGAAATACTCCTGCTTGCGCAGGTTGTCGCGGGAGTTGTTGGTGGCGATCCAGTACGTCAATGCATCCACATCCAGTCGCATCTTTTTGGTGACACCAGGTTGTTTCAGCAGAAGGTCGCGCTTCGGAACCAGCGATTCCAGCAGCTCCAGTTCCGTATCGTTTAACTGGAAGACTTCCGCGTACAGCTTCCGGTCCATGTTTGGATTGGCGAGAAATATCTTCGTTGGGCAGGACTCATGGACGATGTGCAACATCTCGGACGTTGCGAGTTCCACCAGCGACTGCGTGGCGAGAATCATCGCGGCATTTCTCTTCCGCCATGTCTTTTCGGCGCGGACAATCCACTCGCGGATGGTGGCATTCTTCAAGAACATCCACGCCTCATCGATCACGAAGCACTTGAAGGTGGCGGTGTTCTCCGGTTTTTCAATCTCCGACGATGCTCGGTGCAGCACATAAAACAACAACGGCTCTAGCACATCCGGGACATCGGCCCAGCCATCGAAGTTGAAGGTCTGAAACCGGGAGAAGGTCAGTGTGTCCTCGACGTTGTCGAAGAGATGGCCGAACTGTCCTGTACGCGTCCAGCGGTGCAGCCGTTCTTCCAGCGGTCCCAGGATGGACGCGAAGTTCGAGAGCGTCCGAATCTCCAGCGGCAATTGGTACACGCGCTCGACGGCGGCATAGAGCGCC
>JAJYVR010000126.1 GCA_021791935.1 Acidobacteriota bacterium | reverse complement strand
GCATGGCCCACTTCCAATGTCTTCTCCGCCTCGTCGAAACGCCCCAACTGTGCCAGCGCCAGCCCGCGATCGAGTTCCAGATCGGCCGGTTCTTGCGGCGATTCAGGCACAGCCTGTACGACATCTTCCCATCGTCCAGCGTCGTAGAGCGCTTTCACTTGCGCGGCTTGGTCGCCGCTGGCAATCGCACCGGTTGTTTGCGCAACAGCATGTGCAGGCAGCAGCAGAAGCAGGAAAAAAATCAATGCGCAGGTTGGGGCACGGCCAGCAGCGTCCAGTAGCCCGTCGCACGCCATTCCGACTCGAACCCTTCGCGTGAGATGCGAAGCATTTTTTGTTGCGCGGGGTCGTTCAGGAAGACATAATTTCGCCGGGGGTCGATCCCGACGATCACAACATAATGCAGCGGCCCGCGCGGCCCACTTGCCTGGATGCCGACAATCATCGGGCGCCCCAACGCAAGCTCGTGCTCGAAGTCGCTCCATCGGCCGCGAAAGGTGAATGCTTGATAGCCGGATTGCCGCAAATATTTCCGCATCCCGCTGGCATAAATGCCGCCTGCCGCACGCGAAAACAGCGCTGCCTGGATGTGTTCCGGTTCCGCGTCTGGGGCAATGGCTCGTTGCTGTTTTCTGTCCCAATACTGCATCACCATGGAAAGGGAAGCAGACCCGCATCCATCGGCGGTTTGCGCCACGAAAGGAACGTCGATCCAAATTGCGCGCGTTGCATCTGCCGAGACCCCCGCGGCGGCCATCCATTGGCCGCCGAGAAGCAACAGCGCGGCAATCAGCCAAACGTTCATTCCTAGTGGACAGCAACGATAATCAAGATCAACGCGGCAAGCCCGACCAGAATCAGCAGCAAGTCATGATTGTCGATCTTTCCCGCCGCGAAATCCTTCTGTGCTTTTGCCGATCGCGCAGCCAAGCTCGCCAACTCAGCGTCGTTCAACTGGCTGACGGCGTTCGTCACTTGCTGCGGATCGATTTTCGCCGACTGCATCGCGCGCTGGGCTTCTGTCGTCGACAAAAAATCGCGTACTTCTTGCTGGTTATGCTGGCGAGCGGCCGACGACGCAGCGACATCGTTCTGAATCTGGCCGGTGGAAACAACGTGGCTTTGCGCCACGATGGCGTGCGGTGCAACTGCCGCAACGCTGAGGAAAAGCATACTTGTGCAACTCAATTTTCCGGCTTGCAACTTCTTCATCTTTACCTCCAAACAGGGGATTGGGTCGCTCGAAAATGCAGAGCGTTTCGATTAGCTTACCAGCATGTCCAAGGTAGATGCGCATTTCAATTGCGCTGTTGTATCCGGGCGGCCACTGGGAATCTCAGAGTGCAACACCCTTACAAGCGCCGTTATTTCTTCCTTCCAAAAGTAGAGGAACGGGCAAGAGCACATTGCGCGATTCCTTGCCATGTCACCAGCGGGCGCAAGATTCGCCGTCAAAGGGACCTCGCGCGTCATGGCGTATCGTTCGCGTAATCGACGGGCTCGACGAGTTGCCCTTCCCGCGCGATCTCATTCTGCCGTCCGTTACTTGACCAGCGTCGCCCTTTCCGTGCTGGCGGAAAGCCGCGCCGTCCGTTCCTGTTTCTCCCACGCGAAGGGGCGCCCGTCGATGGCGCGCTTGATCGTCTTCAGCAGCACCAGCGAGAAGACCTGGCGATATGTGAACCGCTGGATCCAAATATGGAACAGCAGCCAGCCATCGCCTTTGTTGCTGACGTGGCGCGGCTCCAGCATAAAAGCGAGCGAAGACGCAAGGAAATCCACCACCAGGAAAGCCAGAAAATAAACGATCAATTTGTCTAAACTGGCCGCGTCCGCCGCCACCGGATGAAAGTATCGGTTGACGGCGTAATTCAGTATGCCGGCCAGAAACATCAGGTCGATAAATGGCGAGAACAGCGGCAAAACAATCTGGAAAACGATCATGTTCGGCAACGCGAACAGGCCCATGGCGCGGTGCCGCAGAAACGCGCTGCGATGTTTCACCACCGCCTGCAAAATCCCGAAGGACCAGCGAAACCGCTGCCGCATCAGGCCGCGCATATTGTCCGGCGCCTCGGTAAACGCAAAGGCGCGGTCCTCATAGACCACCTTGCATCCCTGCTGCAGCAGGTTCATGGTCAGGTCGGCATCTTCGGCCACTGTGTTCACGTGATACCCGCCCGCCTTCTTCACCGCCGCGGTGCGCCACGCCCCAATCGCGCCCGGAACCACGGTGACAACATTGAACAAATCCAGCGCGCGCCGCTCAAAATTCTGGCTGGTGATATATTCGAGCGCCTGCCAGCGCGTCCACAGGTTAATGCGGTTCCCCACCTTCGCATTGCCCGCCGCCGCGCCTACCTTTGGATCGGCCATGCGCGGAATCAGCTTCGCAATCGCATCGGGCGCGATCACCGTGTCCGCATCGATGCCGACGTAGATTTCCTCGGTGACGTACTGCAGGCCGAAATTCAGCGCCTCCGCCTTGCCGCCATTCGGGTGGGTCACCACCAGCAGCCTGCCGGACTCCAGCGCGGCCGGCATCGCTGCGCGCGCCGCCGCCAGTGTGTTGTCCGTCGAGCCGTCGTCGATCACGATCACCCGCAGCTTGGCGTAGTTCGATCCCAGCACCGAGCGAATCGTCCGCGCGATCACTTTGCCTTCGTTGTATGCCGGAATCAGCACCGCCACCTGCGGCAAATATTCTTCCGCGCCGGGATATGGCTTGCGCTTGTGTACGCGATCGATCACGGCGAACAGTCCAACGATCAGCAGGCGGCCTGTCATCAAAACGTCCCCAACAAAAAAGATCAGGACCACGGTGTGCGCAAAAAACGAGAGAAACCAGAAAGCGACGGCATCGATGCGCGCCTGCCAGCGTTGCTTATAGGGGATCGGCGGCATCACCTGGTCCCGCGTCTTGCCGATCAACGCCGACACGGGAACGATCCTGTAGCCTTCCGCGCGCAGCGTATCGATCAACACCGGAAGCGTCGCCACCGTCACCGAACGGTCTCCGCCGCCGTCATGCATCAGGATGATGCTGCCGCGAAACTGCGGCTTGGACTTCATAATTTCCAACTGATCCAGGACCGCGGTAACGATCTCCTGCGGCGTTTTTCGCGGATGTTCGTTCCAGTCGTCGGTATCGATTTTGTCGCCGACAATGATGTAACCCATCTGCTCCACCCGGTCCACCGGCGCCGCTTGATCGTTCGTGTCCGGCTCCTGATCGATCGAATACGGCGGCCGGAAATAGAGCGGCTGCACCCCCAGCTCCGCCGCAAACAGACGCTCCGTCCCATTCAGTTCCAGCTCAAGCTGACGCGTCGAAATCTGGCTGATGTCCGGATGGGTAAAGGTATGGTTCCCAATTTCCTGGCCATCCCGGTAATAGCGTTTCAACAGCCCTACATTGTCCAGGGCTTCTTCGCCTATCACCATAAACGTCGCGGACACATGCTCACGCGTTAGAATGTTCAGAATTTTCGGCGTCCATGTCGGATCGGGTCCGTCGTCAAAGGTCAGCGCAATCTCGTCGGGGTGATATCCGTATTGCAGCAAGGTATACGGCTGCGGAAATGCATGGATCGTTTGGCTGACGGCCAGGTTGGAGTCGGAATCGATCTGGATCGTTCGCTTGCCGTCCTGCGGCCTGCCAATCACCTTCAGAATGTCGCCGTCTCCTTCGGTGTTCACGTTCGCGCCCGGATAAATGGTCGACAGCAATTGCGCCGCGTCCGGAGCCATCGGCTTGTTCCAGATCTTCCAGAGCGTGGGGTCCTCGCTGCCCAGCACCCACAGCGCAAATGTGTGGATGCCCAGTTCGCGCGCGGCCCGCATCTCATTCAGCGCCGTCACAGCATCCAGATACCATACCTCGTGACGGGTATGCGCATCCTCATCCTCGTACGCAAAATGCATGTTCAGAGAATCCGCATCCAGCACCGGCGAAGCATCGGAGTCAGAAGCATCCTGCCACGCGTCCTGCACCGCCCGATCGTTGACATACAAAACCTTGGCGGCGCCCTTGTGTTTCCCCGGCATCGACAACGTCCAGTCGTAACCGTAGTTGCCGATGCTGCAAATCAATTTTGTTCGCGGAATTGCTTTCAACGCCGCCTTCAGATTGCGAACGAACCACTCCTGGCCTGCCACCGGCCCCGGCCTGCTGACCGGTTCATGCTGGTCGTAATCCATCAGGATCACGCCATCCGTGTGGGCCGCATAGGACTTGAAGTCCCAATCGTTGTCATCTACCGGCACGTTGATGTAGAGACGCAGTTGCAGTGGATGCATCTTGGCGTACAGGTCGGCGACCAACTTGCGATACGCCGGCTGCGCGTCGGATGGAATTGCTTCAAAATCTAGCGCGATCCCGTGATAGCGGGGATTGGCGGCCAGCATCTCCAGCACCTGCGTTTCAAACCTCACCTGGGAGGCGCGGTTCATCAAAAACTTCCCGACGATGGCAGATTGAAAATCTCCCTTCCGCTGATCGAAATTGTTGACCATGGGAAAAAGTTCCGTGTCTGCGTGAGCCTCCGCAATGGCGCGGGTCACCTTTTCGTCCGGATCGATGTTGTGCACGCCAGCTGCATCGACCACCGCAAACGCGTGGTTGTCGAGCGTGTACGCCGTCAGCTTTCCATCTGGCGAAACAACGTGCAGCCAATCCGTAAAGAGCAGATCGATGTCGTGAACGTGATTCTTCAGCGAGATAAAACTGGCAGGGTCGTAGTCCACGTAGTAAGCCGCGCGCAGCCCTTCTCCGGAATTCAGCGGAATGTCCGAAGGACGCCGATGCCGCTTGCGGTGGAGCGCCAGCAGGTTGGATCGCATTCTTGGTCCGTAGGGAGGCTCCGTCAGCGGCCGATAATTGCGCTTCGGCGTCGGCAACAGCAGTTCCGGCAGCCGTACCCGGCGCAGCACATTGATGCCGAATGCCACCAGCACCACCGTCGACAGCACGGCCACAGTGTCAAGGATGCGCCGCAGACGCTTCCATCTCTTTCGGCCGGGATCGTAGAAAATTGGCTTGATCATTCTGAAACTAGGTTCATGGGCTTATCGTAGTCGCGACCGTCCCCAGCTTCAAACTATCTTAAAAAAGGCGCTGGCGAGGTTGTATGATTCATAATCGATGCATTTCCTGCTGCGCCATGCCACCAAGTCCACCCTCGCCGCCCTTTTCCTGGGGCTGCTGCTGCGGCTCTGGTTCATCCATTATTACCCAGTCATTGAAGGCGACTCGCTGTTGTACGGAGAAATTGCCCGCAATTGGTTCTGGCACGGAACCTTCGGATTGATGCGCGTTCATGGCATCGAACCCACACTGGTTCGCCTCCCCGGCTACCCGCTGTTTCTCGCCCTCTGCTTCCTCGTGTTCGGCATTGACCACTACACGCCCGTTTTATTGCTGCAGGCCATCATGGATCTAGCCACCTGCCTGCTGGTGGCCGGCTTCGCTGTTCGCGTCATCTCCCGCAAAGCTGGGATTGTTGCCCTCTACCTGGCGGCCCTGTGTCCGTTTACCGCCAACTACGTCGCCTGTCCGCTGACCGAAACCCCTACGCTGTTCTGTATCGCGCTTGGCCTCTATGCCCTCGCCCGTTATGTCGAGCGTCCCGGTTTCACCGCCTGGTTCTGGGCGCTCGTCTTCAGCATCGGCTACAGCGCCTTGCTGCGTCCCGACGGTCCCTTGCTTGGCCTCGTCCTGGTGCCTGCCATGTTCCGGTACGCGCGCCCAAAAATTCCCGCGCGCCGCGGCGCCATGCTGGCCATCGCGTGTACTCTGCTGGCGATGGTCCCGTTCGTCCCCTGGACCATCCGCAATGAAGTCAGCATGCATGTATTCCAGCCCCTCGCGCCACGCTACGCCAACGATCCCACAGAATACGTTCCCCGTGGCTGGATTCGCTGGGTAAAGTCCTGGGCCGGCGATTACGCCTCCACCGCCGACACGTACTGGAACGTGAACGGCGCACCCCTCGACATCACCGTGCTTCCCTCCCGCGCCTTCGACAATCCCGCCGAAAAAGCGCAAACGGTGAAACTGTTCGACGGATACAACAAGATCGAAATCATGACCTATGCTCTGGACACGCAATTCAACCGGCTGGCGCAGCAGAGGATCGATCGCCATCCCTTCCGCTTCTACGTCCTGCTGCCGACGATGCGTCTGGCAGACATGTGGCTGCGGCCGCGAACTGAGCAGTTGTGGATTGAACTGCGCTGGTGGCAGTACCAGCACCATCCCGCGGAAACCGTATTTTCCTGGGCCTACGCCGCGCTGAACCTCGCCTATCTTCTGCTGGCCGCATGGGGGCTGCGCAAGCGCGTCCCTTTCACCGCCGTCATGGTTGCCTACGCCATTTTCCGCTGCATGTTGCTGTTGACCATCGAAACTCCTGAGTCGCGCTACACCCTGGAATGTTTTCCGATGATCTTCATCCTGGCCGCTGCCGCCCTCACCGTGCGCACTCCCAAACAGTCGGCTACTTTTGTATCACCTGCGTCTTCGAGTTCGTCTTGATCTTGAAAACCGAGGCCGATATTTTCTTGTTGTATTCAATGTTACGGAAGTACGAAGTCCGCGTATCGCCGGAAGGCTCAAACAGAATCTGCTTCAGCGAAACCGCGCGCGTCGGGTCCACCCAGATGGTCACATGCGAAAAATTCGCGCGCACGCCGGCTTCCTTGCTCACCAGATCCAGCTTGGCCGTCTGCACTCCGTCGATCGACTCCATGCCCCGATAGGCGATGTCCCAGCTCTTCTTCAGATCGCTGCCGCTGCCGCCGAATCCAAGCGTCAAATAGCTTTCGTATTGGCCCTGTTTGTCGCCGGCGTGAAACACGGTCATCTGATTGATCTGCGGTTGAAAAAACTGCAACACTCCGCCGCTGTAGACGATGGTCTTCTTCGACGGCTGTCCATCCGCCGTCTCAATATCGATCGCCACGCGCGCCGCAGGGCCCGAGCCTTCGTAATAGATCACTCCCGCCTGCGTGTCCGTGCTTTCAACCACGCGCTCAAACTGGTCCCATTGAAAATCGGCCTTCGCGGAATGAAATTTTGCCGCCGCTGCATCCAACTGCGTCAGCACACGATTCAAATCGCCGTTGGCCGGCGTCTGCGCCCATCCCATTCCCGCGCAAAGAAAAATTCCTGCGGCCACTCCCAACGTCTGCGCAACTCCACGGCCAAATCGTGAAACACATTTCTTCAACTGCATCGCTTGCTTCTCCTATCGGTGCGCCCACACGCGGTACGCGATCGTCTTGCCATCCACGCCCCGCACCGGCTCATAGCGATCGATGGTCACGTTGCCGGAAATCGGCGTGATCGCCGCTTGAATTTCACTCTTCAAATCGCCGGCATCCTTGAACGAGGAGAGCGTCGCCACATCGATCTGGTACGTCAATCCATTCTGCCCATCGGTTTTCACCAGCACCTGGCTCGGCGGCAGCGTCCGCTCCACCGGACGATCGTGAAAGTCGATCAAGCGCGGCGAAACAAAAATGAACAACAGGATCAGCGTCACCATCACGTCGTAATGCGCGCTGCCCCGCTGATACGTCCAGAAAATGTAACTGCGAAGGATTCGCTTCATGTCTTTTTCCTCAATCGAGCAATCTCCATGTTGCGCCTACATCGGGTACCTGGGTGCCCCACATCTCGCTTCTGAGATGTGGGATGCTCGAACCGCCAATCTCGGGGTGCCCCATCCTTCGCGCTCTTTGCGAAGAGGGGGACAGCAGGAGGCTCGCACTGCAGGATGCATTCAACTCGATCGAACCTCAATCGACTTCAGCCCGCCCATGTACGGCTGCAGTGCGGTAGGAATCGCAACGCTGCCATCCGCCTGCTGATAATTCTCGACGATGGCCAGCCACGTCCGCCCCACCGCCAGGCCGCTGCCATTCAGCGTGTGCACAAACTCCGTTTTCTTCTGCCCCTGCGGTCGATAGCGAATGTTCGCGCGCCGCGCCTGAAACGCCTCAAAGTTCGAGCACGACGAAATCTCGCGATACACATTCTGCCCCGGTAGCCACACTTCCAGGTCATAGGTCTTCGCGGCGGAAAACCCCAGGTCCCCGGCGCACAAATTCATCACGCGATACGGCAACTCCAGCGCCTGCAGAATCGCCTCCGCGTGCGCCGTCAGTTTCTCATGCTCGGCATACGATTGGTCCGGGGTCACAAACTTCACCAACTCCACCTTTTGGAATTGATGCTGTCGGACCAATCCGCGTACATCTTTTCCGTATGCGCCTGCCTCGGCGCGAAAGCATGGGGTATACGCCGTCACAGAAATCGGCAGTTGCTTCTCGTCCAGAATGTTGTCGCGATACAGGTTCGTCAGCGGCACCTCCGCCGTCGGAATCAGCCAGTGATCGCTGCCTTCGCAGTGGAAAAGATCGTCCTTGAATTTCGGCAACTGCCCCGTCCCGAACAGCGACGCCTCGTTCACCATATACGGCGGCAGCACCTCGCGATACCCATGCGGCCCAGTGTGCAGGTCGAGCATGAAATTCGCCAGCGCGCGCTCCAGCCGCGCTCCCGCGTCCCAATACACCGCGAAACGGGCGCCGGAAATCTTCGCCGCCTGCTCGAAATTCAAGATGCCTAACTGCTCACCCAGCTCCCAATGCGGCTTGGGCGTGAAGTCAAACGTCCTCGGCGTACCCCACCAGCGAACTTCAACATTGTCCTCCGCGGAATTTCCGTCTGGCACGCTGGCGGCGGGAATGTTCGGAATGAAATGCAACTCCGAGTACTGCCACGCGTCTGTCGAGGCAAATCCCGCCTCCGTGCGCTCGATATCTTCTTTCAGCGCGCGCGTCTGTTCTATCAGATCGCTAGCATCCAGCCCAGCCATCTTACGCTTTGCGACGTCTGCGGATATTTGGTTCCGTTGCGCCTTTAGGCGCTCTACGTTAGTGATACGCTCACGGCGATCGCGATCCATGGTTTCAAAATTGTCCAGCAAGGCGGCCACATCCGGCCCGCGTCGTCCAAGGCTCTCCTTCACCTGTGCCAAGTTTGCCCGCACAAATCCCAAATCAAGCATAAGCATTCATTTTACAGGGCTGATCGAACCTGGTCGCACCAACTGCCCGAATGCCCGCTATTGCGGCATCGACTTGAAATGGACCCGGCGCTTTTCGATGATTTCATCGGCGGATTTGTCTCTCCCGCTCTGCGGATGATGCACCGCGAGAACTCCGCGCAGCACGTAATAGCCTTCATCCGCGCGCGTTTTTCCGTCGCCCCGATCAATGGTCCCGCGAAAGGAGTACCACACTCCATGGACCACGCGGGTCTGGAAGCCGATCTCGCCGCCATCGATCGAAGATTGATCGAAGAAAAATGTCAGCGGGGTATTGTTGTCCGTCTCCGCATCGCCCAGTTGCGTAATGTAGCCGTCCAGCTTGTTGCGGTCCAGGTCCAGCTCAATCGAATCGTTGCTGTGGTCGAACTCATAGGCACCCCACACATCGCTGGGTAGGCTTGACGGTTGGCCGGCGGTTTCCGCGGAATTGTCCGCGCCGGGTCCGCCCTGGTCCGGATGCGTGTCGGAACGGTGTTGCAGGCTGGGCGTCGAAGTCTGTTGCGCCCAAACCTGTGCGCACGCCAGCCCTGCCAGGACGCAACCGGCAACCGTTGCTTGCCGCAACCATCGCCCAGGGCATCGTCCAGGCAATCCCTTCGACCGGAAGCATCGCATCGCGCGTCTCCCTCTCGACCTTGCGGCGTTCCGCGACTGCCGCGCGCGGAGCATGGGTCTCGGCCTACGGTACCCCGCAAAGCGATTGTAGGCTTCCTCGAACCAATTCCACCGATCTGCCGCATTCTTTCATGGATGCAGCAGAAAACATCTACAAAAAATCGCCCTCGCGGCCCGGCAGCGCCTTTCCGCTGCGAACTTCCCTGGGCTTTGCCATCACATCCAAACGCATCAGGATCTTTCTTGCCAAACCGGTCAGCGGAACCTCACTCAGTTTGCTGTCCACGACC
>JAJYVR010000125.1 GCA_021791935.1 Acidobacteriota bacterium | reverse complement strand
CCAGGAACTTTTCCCGGTCCGCGAAAGGCATGCGCCCTTCCGCGCCTTTCGGCTCTGGAAGCGCGGCGAAGAACATGCGCCCACGCTCACGAACCAGCTCGGCGGCAGCCGTCAGCGCAGCGGACAAGGCCTGCTTGGCGCGCAGCAGAATTTCGACATCGCGGGCCAGTTCCTCAAAGCGCAGATTGCTGATGTTTACGCCGAAGTAGCTGGACGCAATCTCTTCCAACTCGTGCGCTTCGTCAAAAACGACGGCCGCCGCCTCTGGAAGCACGCCGGCATCGGGAGCATTTTGCGCCTGCCTGCGGATCGCGAGATCGGCAAAGAAAAGATGATGGTTCACGATGACGATGTCGCTTTCGAGAGCGCGCCGTCGCATCTGCGTAATGAAGCATGGCTCGTAATTCGGGCAAGTTGAGCCGAGGCAAGCTTCGCCGCGCGCGTCGAGCCGTCCCCACAGCGGACTGTTTTCCGGGATCGCGGTCAATTCGGCGCGATCGCCATGTTCCGTCGTTTTTTCCCAATCGCGGATGGTGTTGAATTGATCGACCATGTCGATGCCGGTCAGGATGGGCTGATCGCGCAGCGCGTAAAGTTTTTGGCGGCAGAGATAATTGCCGCGACCTTTCATGTAGCTGACCTTCAGCGGCCCAAGCAGCGACTCGAGAAATGGAATGTCCTTGAAGAAAATCTGCTCCTGCAGGTTTCGCGTTCCGGTGGAGACGATGACGCGCTGGCCCAGTCGCAGCGCGGGCAAAAGATAGGCGAGGGTCTTGCCGGTACCTGTGCCCGCCTCGACGATCAAATGACGTTTTTCCGTGAAGGCGCGCTCCATGGCGCGGGCCATTTCCAACTGGCCGGGGCGGTATTCATACGGCAACCCCGAGTGCGACAAGATGCCGCCGGGCGAAAAAAATTCTTCCAGCCTTGGCAGCTTGCGGTCCGTCGAGGGTTCCGTGGTGGAAGGTAGGGGCAAGGGTGAGAAGCACTCCAATTGCTGCTTGTTCCTATAATAGAGAAGCAGCGCGTTTTTCCTACTGTTTGAGGCAGCACGGTTTTCCCACCCTATGACTCCCATAAAAAAAGGCATTGCCTCCGGAGCGCGCAATTCCCGACGCCGGAACCCCGCCGCGGACGCACGCTGGCCGCTGGTCGCAATTGTTGGCCGTCCCAATGTAGGCAAGTCGACGCTGTTCAATCACCTGACGCGCAGCCGCCGTTCCATTGTCGGCGATGAGCCGGGAATCACGCGCGATCGCATCTACGGCGTGGTGGAATGGGCGGGCAGAAATGCGCGACTGGTCGATACCGGAGGGGTCTTGCCTTCCGACCAGGAGTTTATTCCGGCAGAAATTTTTCGCCAGGCCAAGGTCGCGTTCGATGAGGCCGTCGCCGTGGTGATGGTGGTGGATGGGCGAACGGAGCTGGCTGCTCCCGACTTGGAACTGGCGCGCCTGCTGATGCGCCTGGGCAAACCGCTGATTCTGGCTGTAAACAAAATGGATGTGGAATCGTTGTTGGCGCAGGCGGAAAATTATCGGCGTCTTGGATTCAAGGAAATGGTTCCTGTTTCCGCCGAGCATGGCACGGGAATTGGCGATCTGCTGGATGCCATGTTCGCGGTGCTGCCGGTGGACGATTTTGCTGCGGAAGACGACGAGGATGAGGAACCCGCAACGATGGAAAAGGGCGGCGCTGAGGAAGCTTTGCCGGAAGAAGAGGAGATTCCATCCATCCCCGCGAAGGCTCCCGACGAGGTCAACGTAGCCATCATCGGCAGACCCAACGTGGGCAAGAGTACGCTATTGAACGCACTCACCGGGAAGGCCCGCGCCATCGTTTCGCCGATTGCCGGGACCACGCGCGACGCCGTGGATGAACTGGTCGAACGCGACGGACAGAAATTTCGCTTCATCGATACAGCGGGAATTCGCCGCAAGGGCAAGACGCATGAAATGGCAGAGAAGCTGTCTGTGCTGATGGCGCGAAAGCATTTGGAAGCCGCGGACGTCTCGCTGCTGGTGGTGGACGCCACCGCGGGCGTGCTGGCGGGCGACGCCACCATTGGCGGCTACGCGCATGAAAGCGGCCGCTCGATGGCGATCGTGGTGAACAAGTGGGACCTGGTGACCACGAAACGGACCGACGGCAAGCCGCCCGCGGACAAGAGAGTTTTCGAGGAGCAGTTGCGGTACGCGCTCAAGTTTCTGGCGTATGTTCCAGTAATTTTTGTTTCCGCAGTGGAAGGCCAGAACATCGAACAGGTCTTCGCCACCGTGGTCCAGGTCGCTGAAGAACGCCAGAAGCGCATCGGGACCGGCCAGATGAATCGCTTTTTGGAGCGCGTGGACTTTGAACGCGCGCCGGTTCCAATGTCGCGCAGAATGCGCATCCTATATATGACGCAGGCTGGGGTCGCGCCGCCGACCTTTGTGCTGTTTACGGACCGCGACGTGAAGCTGCATTTTTCGTACGAGCGCTTTCTGGAGAACCAGATTCGCGAGGCCTTCGGCTTTGAAGGCTCTCCGATCCGCTTCAAGATTCGTGCCCGCAAACCGCGTTCCCAGCGATAAAACGTTTCTACTTCGACGCAAAAAGAAGGCAGTGGCTTAAGAATTTTTCATTGTGGTGCGAGCTTCATACTGTCCCACCCTAGCTTCCCACTCCCACCGAGCTACGCTCGTCGAGGACCCCGGTTTCGCTAGGATGGGGCACCCAAAACATTTGCTAATCTTTGAAAACGCGCTAGTAGCGCACGGCGGGCTGGCAAGAATTTTCACGTAATTGCAAGATCAACCGGAGCGGTGGATTTGTTATCCTGAGCATTATGGCAGATAAGAAAACACTCCTGAGCCACCCGATCGAACATATTGACATCAAGCAGCATGACGTGCGCTCGCTGGTCGACGCCATGCGCTCCATGGCCTACTCTTCTCGCGACCTGGCGCGCGCGGCGGAGATTTACGAGCGGATGCTGCGCGACCGGGATTGCGGCGTGATTCTGTGCCTGGCGGGATCGCTGATCAGCGCGGGTCTGAAGCAGATTTTCGTCGACATGGTGCGCAACAACATGGTGGACGCCATCGTGTCAACGGGCGCGAACATCGTCGACCAGGATTTTTTTGAAGCGCTCGGTTTTCGCCACTACATTGCCGGCGATGAGTACAAGTCGGGCACGCAGGATGGCGTGCTGCGCGAGTTGACGATCGATCGCATCTACGACACCTTCATCAACGAAGAAGAGTTGCGCATCTGCGATGAGACCACGCAGAAAATCGCCGATTCCCTTCCGCTGCGTCCGCACAGCTCGCGCGAGTTTATCCGCGCCATGGGCGCGTATCTGCAGCAGGCAGGAAAGACGCCGGCCAAGGGCGGCGTGGACTCGATCGTGCTGGCGGCATACGAAAAAGATGTTCCCATCTTCTGCCCGGCCTTCAGCGATTGCTCGGCTGGATTCGGCCTGGTCGCGCATCAACATGCGCGCCAGGACAAGCCCAAGGTTTCCATCGATTCCGTGAAGGATTTTTACGAGCTGACGCAATTGAAAATCGCCAATCCTACGACCGGCCTGCTGATGATTGGCGGCGGCGTGCCCAAGAATTTCGCGCAGGACATTGTGGTGGCGGCGGACGTTCTAGGGGCCGACGCTCCCATGCACAAATACGCGATCCAGATCACCGTGGCCGACGTGCGGGACGGCGCGCTTTCCTCCAGCACGTTGAAGGAAGCCAGTTCCTGGGGCAAGGTGGACACGACCTACGAACAGATGGTGTACAGCGAAGCAACACTGGCGCTGCCGCTGATCGCCGGGTACGCCTTCCATCAACGCGCTTTTGCGGAACGCAAGGAGCGGCGCTGGGCCCGGCTGCTGGAGCCTGTAACGGCGTAGAATCGGGCACGAGGAAGAATCCATGACAAAGGCTGATCTTGCGTCCGCCAAGCTTGTCGCGTTTCTACCCACGAACGACGCAGAGCGCGCACGCGTTTTCTATGAAAATCGGCTGGGCCTCACGTTTCGCGGTGACGATTCGTTCGCGCTAATTTTCGAGGCGAACGGTACGACGTTGAGAATTGTCCGGGTTGGAAACTTCACTCCCCCGCCGTTTACAGCGCTTGGCTGGCAAGTCGCCGATATAGAGGGGACGGTGGCACGGCTCCGCGAAAACGGGATTACTTTCCAAAAATATTCTGGGCTTGAGCAGGACAACAGCGATGTCTGGACATCTCCGGGAGGCACGAGAGTCGTCTGGTTTTTGGATCCTGACGGCAACGTGCTTTCGATTTCTCAAGGTTGATTGAGGTGAACCCCATATCCGCAGCGCGTCGCACCTGTAGCGCGTTACTTTTCCTGGCCATCGCGGCCACCGCGTGGATGATGCTGCATCAAGCGCAGCACTCCGTCAGCGGCGCGTCTCAACATAATGTGGCTTTCAATCTCGGCTATCAGCACGCCCAGCGCCTGAAAGTCGCCGCGGCGCGGGCTGCCATGGATGTGCTGGGAATGGCCGGCGCGGACAAGCAGGATCCTGCCGCCACCGCCAGCTACCAGACGGATTACCGTCTGCAAAGGATGCAGATCCAGGCGGACTCCGAAGGGCTGGAGCGATGGGGCGCAAACGATCGCCGACACCAGGGTCTGTTGCTTGAAATTCGCGCCAGCCTGGTGGACCTGAACGCGGCACTCGACCAGGCGGCTGGCTCTTCCGTGAGTACCGGCAGCCTGGGGAAGGTCCCGCTGTTGCCCGCGCTGAATCGCGCGGAGAGCGCCTTCAGCAACTACGCGGCCAGCCTGACGGAGCCGACGCAGATGCAGGCGACGCATTATCTGTTTGCCTCTCCTGTGTTGCTGTGGTGGCTGCTGATTCTGCTGCTGATTGAGTCGGCGGCCTTGACCTGGGTGGTGTTCGCGGCAAAGTGTCCGGGTGAACGCGCCTCGAGTCTCGACTCGCTCAACCAGGGCTAGAAGGAGTGGGTCTCGTCAATCGCTGCTTTGTTCACCGCGAGGCCTTTCTTTTGGTCGGCGGACAAGAGAGACGCCTCCGTTTGCGAGCGCAGCCCGGCAATCGTGGTCCAGTTGCTGCGCTTTCCAGCCTCGGGATAAAAGGGCGGCAATCCCTGCATCAACACGCGTCCCAAATGGAACGCCTCCGGCTCATACATGCCGCGCAATTCGCGCAATCGTTCCATGGAGGCATTTCCCGCGCACAAGGTGAAGCCGTCATCGGCCAACTGCGCACAGAGGTCCTGAACGCGGGCCGGAGGCAGGCGATCCGGACCGGGCCGTGTCCCTTTCGGAGAAAAGATATGGGCCAGGTCGAGGACGGCATGCCGGGCCATGACAAAGGTCAATTGCGCCTGCCGGGCAGCGTCCCCTTCCACCGTGGCGATCAGCACAGCGCAGGTGTCCAGCATCGCGACCAGGGCGGTCAGCCAGCTTTGATTGTCGTGCTGGGAACGAAAGAAGCAGAGTTGCGGATAGGAGATGTGGCTTTCCAGCAACTCCGCGCTCCAGCGTTCCCATTCCACCAGCAAGGTCTGCAACGCCAACTCGCCGGCGGGACCCGCGTGGCGGCGCAATAGCTCCAGTGCCGTCGGCGGGGAGCCGGCGCGCGCGTCCAGCAGAATGATGCTGACCTCCCGGCGAGAGAAGGCGCTGTAGAGCACGGGCAAGTAGCCGATGACTCCCGCGACAAAGGCCAGCCCTGTGCCAGCCTCCAGGGCGACCAGAAACCGCGCCGGAACGGCCAGAGGGACAACATCGCCCAGGCCGAGCGTGAACAGCGTGGTCCCGCTGACGTAGAGGTCCGTTTCCCATCGGCCAATGGAGTTTGCATCGGCAAATGGCGAGCCGAGCGCGTGAAACAGCAACCCAAAGCCAAGAATCAGGCCCGACGCCCAAACGCCCACCAGGAGCAATAGCGAGAGCGGGCCGAAATAACTGAGGAAGCTTTCGCGGCGACGGGTATGGCGCATTCCGCTGGCAAGGGCGCGCCAGGGAATCCACGTCGCGGTCATAAATAGCTGAGAGACGCGGAACCGGCCGCTTGCCCGTCGCGGCAGGATGATGGTCTGAAATGCATCCAGCAGGACTTCCGCCAGGCAGAGCAAACCGAGAATGAGCGTGAGCAGGCGCATGGGAGTGCTGCAGCGATTCAATCACGACTGGAGCGACACGGCAAAAACTTTCGCCGCTTCCACGCCGGATGCGGCTGTCGAACGGCCTACTTCCAAGCCCGTGCCGCCTGCCTTGTTGCTGGAAGCGGCGGGGGCCCGGCTGCATCTCCGCAATCGTAAGAACGCGATGCAAACGGACGTGGCCCAGGCCTACACTGGACTGGATGCCGGGACTGGGACGTTTGCTGATCTACGCCGGAGGTTTCATTGTCCTCCTGGGCGTGTGCGTGTTGCTGGCGGAAAAACTGGGCTTGCCGCTGGGACGTTTGCCGGGGGACTTTGCCTGGAAAGGCAAGCGATCTTCCGTCTACTTTCCGTTGGCCACCTGTCTACTGCTCAGCGCGATCCTTTCGCTCCTGCTGTATGTTTTTGGCCGCCTGCGACGCTAGGGTCGGTTTCATCCGCCCGCAGTGATGCAGTGCGGGGTGCGATGCTAGACTCATCGTTACGCGCCGAGATTTTGTGTTGCGGTCCGGTCCTGGAAAGAAAGCATGGGTCCGAATTCCGTTGAGAATCCATCGATGAGTCCGCCGTTCAAATCGCCGTGGGAAAGACCGACTGCCAGTTCGCGGCAACCGGCCACATCCGGCAATACGCGGCCGCAGATGGACCTGCTGTTTCCAGCCGGCCCTTCCGCTGCGCAAGCCAGCGATTTCGCGCGGCTGCCGTGGAAGGTGCATGAGCTGGTTTTTGAGGTCCGCGGCCACGTAGAGAAGGAATATCGCGATGTGCGGGTGGAGGGAGAAGTTTCAAACCTGCGCCAAGCTTCCTCCGGTCACGTCTATTTCACCTTGAAGGACGATCGAAGCCAATTGCCCGTGGTGCTGTTTCGCGGCAAAGCGCGGCTGCTGAAGTTCACGCCAAAAGACGGCCTGGAAGTGCAGGTACGCGGCGGCATCTCTGTGTACGAGGACCGCGGCCAGTTGCAATTGGTCGCCGAATCCATGGAGCCGCGCGGCAAGGGATCGTTGCAGGTCGCGTTTGAACAGCTCTACGCGTTGCTGAAAGAAGAAGGGCTGTTCGAGTCGAAACGGAAACGCCCGCTGCCTATGTATCCGCGCACGATCGGCGTGATTACGTCGCAAAAAGGCGCGGTGATCCACGATATTTTGAACGTGCTTGCGCGGCGTCATTCCAGGGCGCATGTGCTGTTGTATCCAGTGGCCGTGCAGGGAGAAGCGGCGGCCAGCGACATTGTCGACGCTCTGGCCTGGTTCCAGAAAGACCCTTGCGTGGATGTGCTTGTCGTGGCGCGCGGCGGCGGTCCGCCGGAGGATTTGGCGGCCTTCAACAGCGAAGGCGTGGCGCGCGCGATCGCCGCATCGGCCATTCCAGTTGTTTCCGCGGTGGGCCATGAGACCGACTTTACGATTGCGGATTTTGTTGCGGACCTGCGCGCCCCTACGCCGTCCATTGCCGCGGAAATTATTACGGACGCGCAATATCGCGTGGAAGAGTACCTGGGCCTGTTGGCGGCGCGGTTGCAACGGGCCGTCGGGTATCAGCGGATGCGCGCGCGGGAACGGTTCGCGCAACTGAATGCGTCCGCCGTGTTTGCGGGAGTCCAGCATGGTTTGGCGCGTCGCCAGCAGCGCGTGGATGAGCTGCGCTTTCGGCTGGAGGCATGGTGGGAGAAGACGCGCGCGGCCGCCGGCCAGCGAACCAGCATGGCGCAGGCGAGGTTGATGCGACAGGACGTTCGCCGTCAGATGGCGCTGCACGGGGAACGTCTGCGCGCGTTGCAGACAGGGTTGGGCCGCGCCTGGAATGCCTATTCGGAACGCTGCCGGACCCGCAGCAGCCGCGCCGCCGACAGGCTATGGGCGCTTTCGCCGCTGGCCGTGCTGGACCGCGGCTACGCGCTGGTGTACGACGGCAGTGACAGCCTGGTCAAGACAGCGGAAAACCTTCAGGCTGGCGATCTGCTGCGATTGCGGTTCGCGCGCGGACAGGCGCGGGCGAAGGTGATCGATCGGGGGCCGGAGGCTGAAAAGAAAACGAACGGGAACTGAACGGGAGGACGATGAGAAAACTTTTTGGAACGGATGGAATTCGCGGGGTCGCTGGACATTTCCCGCTGGACAGAAAAACTGTGTACGCGATTGGACTGGCTGTCGCTCATTCGCTGCGCAAGCAGCAGCCGAATCCGCATGTGCTGGTCGGCATGGATACCCGCGAATCCAGCACAGAGATTGCCGCCGCGCTGACCCTTGGCCTTCGCCAAGGGGGCGCGGAGGCCACCAGCGCCGGCGTGGTTCCCACACCCGGCGTGGCCTACCTGGCGCGGCTTTGCGGATGTGCCGCGGGCATTGTGATTTCCGCTTCGCACAATCCGTGGCAGGACAACGGAATCAAGATTTTTGGCGGCGATGGCTACAAGCTGGCGGATGCGGTGGAGCTG
Organism: Acidobacteriota bacterium; assembly: GCA_021791935.1. GTDB lineage: Bacteria > Acidobacteriota > Terriglobia > Terriglobales > Acidobacteriaceae > JAKAAZ01. Next base: position 1,470 of record JAJYVR010000125.1, on the reverse strand, counting down.
GCCATTGAGCATGAAATTTTCGACAAGCTTTCGCAGGCGCATGGACCCGATTTTTCCAAGACCGAGGCGCCGGAAGTGGACCCATCCTTGCCGGCGGCGTACATCGGATTTTTGCGCAGTCAGGTCCCCGGTCTGCGGCTGGATGGGAAAACGATTGTGGTCGATTGCGCCAACGGCGCGGCCAGCGCGATTGCGCCCCCTCTGCTGGCGCATTTTGGCGGCAACATTCTGCTGACCCATACGTCTCCCAATGGCCGGAACATCAACGAGCATTGCGGCGCGCTGCATCCGGAAATTGTCGCGAAAGAAGTTCTGGCCCAGCAGGCCGACTTCGGCATGACATTCGACGGCGATGCAGACCGTGCCATGTTCGCCGATGAACACGGAAAAGTGGTGAACGGCGATGCCGTCCTGCTGATCGCGGCGCGCGATTTACACACTCGCAACCGGCTCACGAAGAACCTGGTGGTCGCCACGACCATGTCGAACATGGGCCTGGAGGCCGCGCTGCGGACCGACGAAATAAAAATGCTGCGCGCCCCGGTGGGCGACAAATATGTGCTGGAAGAGATGCAGAAGCATGGGGCCGTTCTGGGCGGAGAACAGTCCGGCCACATGCTATTTCTGGATCGCAGCACCACAGGGGATGGCATGTTGACGGCGTTGATGCTGCTGGACATTCTGCAACGCTCTGGGCAATCGCTCTCGCAGCTTACCAAGGATTTAAAGGTGTTTCCGCAGGTGATTGTGAATGTGCGGGTGCGCGAGAAGCAGCCGCTTGAAACGCTGCCGACTGTCGTTGCCGCCATTCACGATGCAGACGCCGCACTGCACGGCAACGGCCGCGTGGTGGTCCGCTATTCCGGGACTGAAGCGTTGGCGCGCGTCATGATTGAAGCGGAATCCGAGCAGGTGATGCAACACCATGCCAACCGCATCGCGGAAGCGATCCGCGCTGAGTTGGGTGCCTGATTTTCCGAGAGGATTTTGCTGAAACGGGCCGGAAAGCCGGTCGATTTCGCGGGCCTTATTTCAGATCGCGCCAATTGGGGCCCGCAGCGACATGGGCGACGATCGGGACCTTCAATTCGATCACATGTTCCATCGCCTGCCGCACGCGTTCCCGCACTTCATCGACTTCTTCCGTGGGAACATCGAAGACCAGTTCATCGTGGACCTGCAGCACCATTCGGGTGCGCAGTTTTTGCTCGCGCAGTTCCCGCGCGATGCGGATCATGGCCAGCTTGATCAGGTCCGCGGCGGTCCCCTGCAGCGGCGTGTTGATCGCGGTTCGCTCGGAAAATCCGCGCATGTTGGCATTGCGGCTGGCGATGTCTGGAATGGGACGGACACGACCGAACAGCGTGCGCACGCTTTGCGTCTGCCGCACTTTTTCCAGCGTCTGGTCAATGAACGTCTTGACGCCGCTGTAGCGCTCAAAGTATCGATCGATATAGGCGCGGGCCTGGC
>JAJYVR010000124.1 GCA_021791935.1 Acidobacteriota bacterium | reverse complement strand
GGGAAGGAATATCACAAGCTCCACTCAGACCATCAACTCGCACTGTTTTGAGATACCCCGCCGCTTGCGGCGGGGTTCTTCATTTGGCCGCTGCTACGTTTTTGTTCGTCGCCGTTTGATATCCTTGGACTGACACCCGATTTTCGATATTGGCGCGTTTTGAACGCCAGACAAATTTCCACCTATTTCCACCTAAACCAACCGAAAGAGGGCGACAAACATGCTGCAAATTGGCGAAAAATTTCCGGACTTTTCTTTGACTGCCACCATCTCAACCGATAAGGACGAGGCAAAAGCCTTCACCACGATCACGCAGGACTCCTACTCCGGCAAGTGGAAGCTGTATTTCTTCTGGCCGAAGGATTTTACCTTTGTCTGCCCGACCGAGATTGCGGCCTTCGGCAAGTTGAATCGCGAGTTTCTGGACCGCGACTGCCAGGTGCTGGGCGCCAGCACGGACAATGAATACGTCCACGCCGCGTGGCGGACCCATCATACCGACCTGAAGGATTTGCCCTTCCCCATGCTCTCCGATATCAAGCGCGATCTTTCCGGCGAGCTTGGCATTCTGGACGAGAAGGCGGGCGTTGCACAGCGAGCCACCTTCCTGGTCGATCCTGACAACATCATCCGCTTCATTTATGTGACGGACCTTTCGGTCGGCCGCAATCCGCAGGAAGTGCTGCGCGTGCTGGACGCGTTGCAGACCGATGAACTCTGCCCCTGCAACTGGCGAAAGGGCGACGCCACGCTACAGGTCTGATTGCCGAACTGAAAGGACGATGCATGTCTCTCGATGAACTGATCGACGGTCTTCCCGAATATGCGAGGGACCTGAAGCTGAATTTTTCTTCCATGGTTCGCCAGAACACGGAACTCACCCAGACGCAGGCGTGGGGAACTTTGCTGGTGAGCGCGATCGCCACGCGGCAGCCGGCCCTGACAGGGGCAGCGCTGCAAGCAGCGGCCGAGCACCTGACGGCGGAGCAGGTAGACGCGGTGAAGACGGCGGGGGCGCTGATGGGAATGAACAACATCTTTTATCGCTTCCATCATCTAACGAAGAATGAAAAGTACGCCACAATGCCTGCGCGTCTGCGGATGAATGGAATCCGCGCGCACAAGGCCGACCCGGTGGACTTTGAATTATGGTGTCTGGCCGCCTCCGCTGTGAACGGTTGCGGCAAGTGTATCGACGCGCATGAGAACGTGTTGCGGCAAAAGGGAATCACGGAAGAAATCATGATTGCCGCTGTCCGTATCGCGTCCGTCGTCCATGCCATTGGCACGGTGTTGGATGTGGAGCGCAGTTCCGTCGAGGAGCCAGTGTTGCAGGCGTAACGCAGGCCGCACGGGCGTCGCAGTTGCGTACAAAATGAGCAGAGGAGCGGTACACTATCGTCGTATGAGGCTACGAATATCGTTCGCTGGCGCGCGGCCCAGGATCGTTTCAGTCTGTGCGGCGGCAATTTTTCTTGGGATGACGGGATGCAGCGGTTTCTTCGTCCCTCTTTGTCAGGAATACAACACCTGCACCAGCACGACGACCACAGGGACCACCGGGACCACGGCAACCGCCGCAACGACAGCTACCACCGCAACCACAGCTACCACCGCAACCACAGCTACCACCGCAACCACAGCTACCACCGCAACCACAGCTACCACCGCAACCACAGCAACCACGGCTACCACGGCAACGACAGCAACGACGGCAACCACCGCAACCACTATGTCGACAGGGAGCCCAATCGCTCCCAGCGATTTGAACCGTTCCTACGTCTATGTGGCGAATGCCAACAATAGCACTATCGACGCCTTCGCAATTGCTTCCGGAAAACTCGCCACCGTCCCCAGTTCGACAGCGGCCGCGCCTGCGCTGCCGACTGCGATTGCCGGCACGCCAAACGGGAAATTTTTGTATCTCGCCACCAGCGATGGCGCGATATATCTGAATACGATTGCAAGCGCCGGAAATCTGGAGGCCGGGAACGGCGGAAACCCGGTTGCAACCGTGGTACAGCCGACATGGATGTCGATGGACAGGATGGGAAAGTGGCTGTTCGTTGCATCTTCCAGCACGAAGGACATGCGGGAATTTCAGATCGACGCCGTAACGGGCGCGCTACATTCTGTCCCACAAGGGCCTGCGCTCGATCCTGGAAGGCCGACTGAAGCGTACATGACGCCGGACAATCGGGAGTTGTTCGTTGCGCTTGGCAAAGGCGGCGTGGACGCATTTCCGTTCGACGCGGCGACCGGGACGCTGGGAACGCGACAGCATATCGCGCCCTTGCATGGCGGGCTTTCCGCAGACGATGCGCTGACAACCGACAGCGCATCCAGAAATCTATTTGTAGCGGAAGCGAACGCAGGCATTCGAGTCTTTGCAATCGGCGCTGGCGCGACCTTGCAGGAAATCTCCGGGTCGCCCTTCGGTCTTGCGCAAAAGGCCGCAACGTCGCTGGTCGTCGATCGATCGAGCGGCAATCTGTTCGTCGCAAGTTCCGCTTCCAACACAATCGCCGAATATTCGATTGCCTCCGATGGCGCGCTCGCGGTCGTTTCCAGGAAGTCCTCTTCGACCGACAGCTCGCCCACGGCGCTGATGCTGGATAAGAGCGGGAAATATGTCGTGTCCACTTCCAAGAGCGCGGTCCCAAATCTAGCCTCGCAATAGCGGCACGTCCGGCGTCCACATCGAGGGTCGCGAGGATGCTGTTGCGATACGGCACGCCGGTGCGTCCGCAAAGCGAGGCTCACGGGTAAAATGAGGTATGGCTTCGCCGAGACAACGGACTCGATCGATTGTAAATTCCAGAAACGCATGGGTGGGTAGCGCGCTTTTGGCTGCAATTGTTCTGATTGGAACGGCGGGATGCAACAGTTTTTTTGTTCCTCTGTGTCAGGAATACAACACTTGCAGTAGCGGCGGTGGCACCGGTGGCAGCGGTAGCGGTGGCAGCGGTAGCGGAACCTATAGCTCCTACGCGTATGTAGCCAACGCAACCTTGGGAACGTTGGCAGGCATACCGATTCCGAAAGCGACATTCACTACGTTGACGGGTTCAAGCTATACCCTTGGCACGACACCGAGCGCACTGGCCGCCACACCGAAAGGGACCTTTTTGTACTTGGCGACGCTTGCGGGCCCGGTTTTTGTATATACGATTGGCGCCAATGGGACTTTAACTCTTGGCAACAACGGTTCTCAAGTCACGTCAACGCTGGTTCCGACCTGGATGACCGTGGATCCCAGCGGAAACTGGTTGTTCATGGTGTCGAACAGCTCAAACCAGTTGTTGATTTTTCAGATCGACACCTTCACCGGCTTGCTGACGCAGACCAGCCAGGGCACAATAGCGCTGGATGCCGGCAATCCCACCCAGGTGTACGTCACGCCGAACGATCAGTATGTGTACGTCGGCCTGGGACTCGGCGGCACGGACGGATTCACGTTCAATAGTTCCACCGGCGTGGTCAGCAACCAGATTCATCTGGCAACCCGCGGCGCGGCCTCCGATAACACGATCGCATCCGACAACAATTCCGCTTATTTATTTATTGGCGAAGCGGGCCAGGGCATTCGCGTGTTGACGATTGGGACGGGTGGCGCTCTGAAGGAGATCGCGGGCTCGCCGTTTGCTTCGCAGCTTGGCCCGCAATCCATCGTGGTCGACCCCACCAACACCTACGTGTACGTGGCCAATAAAACCGCCGACGTCATCACCGGGTACACGCTGGGAACCGGCGGCACGCTGACTCCGCTGAGCAGTTCGCCGTTTACCACGGGTTTTTTGCCGATTGCGATGTCGCTGGATTCCACCGGGAAGTATCTATTTGTGGTGAATTCTGGAGGGTCGCCGGACATGCAGGTATTCAGCTTCGATGCGACCACTGCGGGCAAGCTGGACCCTGTCGCTTCTGTCGCAACCGGGACCGATCCCGCGGGCGCCGTCGCGCTCTCCATCGTCCCGTAATGGCACGCTCGGGGAACATGGCCGCTCGGATTGGCGCAATGCGCGTAAACTGAGATTTCTGTCCCCCGAATCTATGTTGGATTCCCTTCGACAAATTGCGCCTCGACTGCATCCGCGAAGATGGCGCGAGCCCATCTCGACCGTGCTGCTCTTCGCCATGGCGGCATTGTTGGCCGGATGCAGCCATTTTCGACCATCCTCTTCGCCGGAGTATGTCTATGTGGCGGTGAAGCAGATGTACCTGCGCGATCGGGTGGCCGTGGTGGCCAATCGAGTCGCGGAGGTGAAAAACGGCGAGCGGCTCACGGTGCTGCAGCACATTCCGCGATTCCTGAAAGTGAAAACGCCGGATGGCGCGGTGGGATGGATTGAGGAACATGCTGTCATCGACCAAAGTGAATACGACGCATTTCAGAATCTGTCAAAACAACATGCCGGCCAAACGCCTGTGGCGACGGCGGTACTCTACAACGAACTGTACATGCACCTGACGCCCGGTCGCACCACGCCGCGCTTTACACTGCTGGCTCCGAACACGAAGGTTGCGATGCTGGAGCGCGCCTCCGAACCTCGATATGCCGCGAGCAACGTGCTGGGGCTGCCCACTGCCGCAGCAACTGCGCCGCCCGCGCGCCACAAGAAAGTCTACAAGGAAAGCTTTGACTCGCGATTTGCACCTGCGGTCCCCATGGAAGACTGGTGGCTGGCACGCGATAACGCCGGACACACGGGGTGGATGCTGGCGCGCGATTTCCAGGTGGACGTGCCTGAAGATGTCGCGCAATATGCGGAGAATGAACGCATGGTGGGAGCGTACGTTTTGCGCACCGTCGACGACCCGGATTCCGGCAAGCCGAATGGACAAGTGCCGGAGTACTTGACGGTGCTGACGCCCTACAAACAGGGCCTGCCGTTCGACTTCGACCAGGTGCGGGTATTTACCTGGGACACGCGCCGCCATCGATACGGAACCGCATTTCGCGAGCGCGATATTATCGGCTTCTTCCCGGTGAAGGTGACCCTCGGAGATGCAAAAAATCCTAACGGTCCGGAGCCGACATTCAGCTTTCAGATGGCAGTGGGCGACAACGTCAGCCTCGACCCGCAAACAGGAAGGCCGCGCGCGGCAGCGTTGAAAACTGTCACGTACAGGATGGAAGGGAACCTGGTGCGGCCAGTGCTTCCGCAAGGGGCCAAACCTGCGTCGTCCGGGAATGGAGTGGTGCGCTCCGCAGCGACGCACACGGGTCGTCGGCATCGGCGCCGCTAGCCGAATGTGTTGTTGCATAGCGAGGATTTTTCGATTGGACATAAGTTGTAGAAATGGGAGACCCACGTGAAACGACGCCAGTTTTTGACTTCATCCGTTGCCGCATCCGCCTTCGCGTTGGCTGGGAAAACATCCGAGGCGCAGGCTGCCCCCACCGCGTCGCCGCGCGAATATTATGAGATGCGCGCGTACCACATGCAGACGGGGCCGCAGACCAAGCTGACAGATGCGTATGTATCGAATGCGTTGATACCGGCGCTGAATCGGCTGGGAATCTCGCCGGTCGGGGCCTTCACCCTGACGCTGGGGCCGGAGACGCCGACCTTATATGTCCTGCTTCCCAGTCCAAAACTGGAGACGCTGGTGACCGCGCAACTGCGGCTGGCGCAGGATGCAACCTTTATGCAGGCGGCGGAGCCATTCTGGAACGCGCCCGCCAACCAACCGGCGTTCGTGCGAGTGGAAAGCTCGCTGATGATCGCCTTTGAGGGCTGGCCCAAGTTGGTGGTTCCACCCGTAACGGCGCAGCACGGCAAGCGCATTTTTCAACTCCGCACCTACGAAAGCCCCAGCGATCAGGCGCATGTCCGCAAGGTGGAAATGTTTCATGGCGGAGAGTTCGACGTGTTCGAGCGAGCGGGGTTCTGGCCGGTCTTCTACGGCGATGTGTTGGTGGGGCCGCGATTGCCGAAGCTGACGTACATGTTGAGCTATCCGGACCTGGGAGAGATGAATGCGAAGTGGGCCGCGTTTGCGGCCGATCCGGAGTGGAAGAAACTGACCAGTTCGCCGCGATTCAATTTTGAGGAAATTGTCAGCAATATTACCAACCTGGTGCTTACGCCCACCTCATATTCTCAGATATAGGGGCTGAGATCTCCGGCAGGTCGAACGGGCAGAAGGGCAAGGCGCGCGCTCCATTTCAGCCCTTTACTATGCGCTGGATTTGCGCTGATAATAGCGCCAGCAAAAGGTTCCATCGGGAGGTTGCCATGACTGACAAAATTTCGAGACGTGAATTCCTGGAAAAGTCGGCGGTCGCGGGCGCGGGCGCGGTGGTGCTCTCCAGCCAAGCAGGCGAAGCCGCGGGCGCCATGCAGACGCGAATACTCGGCAAGACCGGCGCGCGTGTTTCGATTGTCGCCTTTGGCTGCGGCAGCCGTCTCTCGATGTACGGTGGAGAGGCTGCGGCCGTCGCGGCGATCAATTTAGCGCTTGATTCCGGCATCAGCTATCTCGATACCGCATACGGTTACGGGCACGGGCAGAGTGAGACATGGGTCGGCCAAGTCGCCAAAACGCGGCGCAAGGAATTTTTTCTGGCCACCAAGATTGAGCCTCGCGACGGCGACACCGCGATGCGGATTCTGGAAGGCAGCCTGAAGCGGCTGCAGACCGACCAAATCGATTTGATTCACGTGCATGGCTTGCAGGACGAGAACGATCTGGCGAAAGTCGAAGCCAAGGGTGGGGTGCTGAATGCGCTCTACAAGCTGCGCGAGCAGAAGGTCACCCGCTTCATCGGCATCACCAGCCACTACAATCCGTTGGTGTTGCAAACGGCCATCGAGCGTCACGATTTCGATTGCGTCCAAATGGCCCTGAATGCGGCCATGCAAGGCATGACAAGTGGATCGCATGGAATGGACTTGAATCCATCCATGGGCTCGAGTTTCCAATTGACGGCTTTGCCCACAGCTCGCAAGAAAAACATGGGCATTCTGGCGATGAAGGTGATGGGCCAGGAGGGACTGCTGGGCAGCGGCCCCAGCAAGAGCGATGCGGCCAATCTGCTGCGGTACACGTTGAGCCTGCCGGTTGCCGCGGCGGTGGTGGGGATGCCGACGCTCGACATGGTTCGCCGGAATGCCGCTTTCGGCAGAACGTTCTCCGCTATGTCCGCGGGGCAGATGGAAAAATTTTCCGGACGCATGGCCGCCGGCAACAAGTTGGCGCTGGATCTGAAGTTCAGCAATCACAGAGACGTGTAGGCAGCAGCGCGCGCCGTGGGCATGCGCCGATCAGCCGAAAAATTCCGCGATGGCGGCGACGACGCGCTGCTGCTCTTCCAGGGTCAGCTCAGGGAACATCGGAAGCGCCAACACTTCTTTGGCGGCGCGCTCGCTCTCTGGAAATGCGCCTTCTGCGTAGCCCAGGCTGGCAAAAGGTTTTTGCAGGTGGAGCGGAACGGGGTAATACACCTCGGAGCCAATGCCACGCTCGGCCAGAAACGCGCGCAGCGCAGCGCGACGTGGAGCGCGAATCACATATTGGTGGAAGACGTGGGTTCCGCAGGGATCGATATACGGCAGGACGACGCCGCGTTCAGGATAGGGGCCCGGTTCCGCCAGACCGTGCTGCATAAATAATTCATCGTAGATATTTGCCCGCTGCTGTCGCGCCCGGTTCCAACCTTCAATATAGCGAAGTTTCACCAGCAGCACGGCGGCCTGGATCGTATCCAGGCGGCTGTTCCAGCCGATTTCTTCGTGAAAATAGCGTTCGCGCATCCCGTGGACGCGGAGGATGCTCGCCCGATCGGCGAAACGGTCGTTCCCGGTGGTGACCAGGCCAGCATCCCCGTAGGCGCTCAGATTCTTTGTCGGATAAAAACTGAACGCGGCCAAATCCCCGAGGCTTCCGGCAGGTCGGCCATTCCACGTCGCTCCAAAGGCCTGGGCGGCGTCTTCGATGAGGAGAACACCGAACTCCCGCTGCAACTGTTCGAACTGATCCCAATCCGCACATTGCCCATACAAATGGACTGGGAGGATGGCACGAATCCGGATGGATTTCGTCCGGTCCCGCAGCGCCGTCGCGACAGACACCGGATCCAGATTGTAGGTCCTGGGATCGATGTCGGCCAATAACGGAGGTGCCCCGACGCGCAGAATCGAGCTGACGGTCGAAAAAAAAGTAAGTGGGGTGGTCAGGACTGCGTCGCCGGGACCGATTTCGGCCGCCGCCATGGCCAGCCACAAGGCGTCCGTGCCGGAAGCACATCCAATTCCGTGCGCTACGCGACAAAGAGAGGCGGCAGCAGTCTCAAACCGGCGGACTTCTTCGCCGAGAATGAAGCGCTGGCTGTCACAAACCTGCTCGATGGCAGCCAGGATTTCGGCGCGGATCGGCTGGTATTGCCGAGAAAAGTCCAGCATCGGCACCTTGTCGGCGGCATTGCGGGCGGGAATCTGGCTGGACGGCACATTTCATGCTAGCACCGTCCGGAGTTCTCTCCGACCGCGAAGGTCATGGTGCTATTTTCAGGGGCTGTATCTCAGGCAGATTGAACAAACAGTTCGGCTGCGGATATCGAATCCTGTCGCGGGCCGTCGAATGAAAAGCGCAAGACCTGGCAAGTCCATGAAACGCCGGCGCCGGTCCCTGCATCCAAATTGAAAAGTCGAATTTTGCGCGATTTTCGACTGCTTTCTGGCGGTATCGGTAATTTTCATAGACAATACTGGCACGGTGTATTTTGTGCCTGCCAGTAGACAGAATGGACCGGTATGGCTGTAGAACTTGCAGTTGCGTGTATGTTCGCCCGCATTGAGCAACATGCTTTGAACCACTCGTTTGGCTCGGCAAGGAGATGACAAATGGAAAGCAAGACAGCACAAAATATTCAGGACACATTTTTGAACACCGTCCGCAAAGATAAATCCCAGATCACGGTTTATCTGGTGAGCGGCGTAAAATTGACGGGACGCATCCGGTCGTTCGATAAATATTCCGTTCTGCTGGAAAACAACAATCAGGAGCAGCTCATCTTCAAGCACGCCATTTCCACGGTCGTCAGCGGCAAGCCGGTCTTGATGGCCGAACATCGTCATGGGCCAGTCGGGACACAAGCCGCCGGAGTGGGATCTGCCGCGGCCGGGGCGGGCCACGGTCCGGCATCGACTGGGCCTGGAGTGGCCAGCGCTTCAGTGCTGACGCCGTCGAGCTTCACAGCTTCGTGACACCGTTTGCCCAGTTGCGGGTCTGCACGCCCGCGCATGGCAAGACGATCGCATGATCGAATCGTTTGACTCTCAGCGAAGCAGGGATACGGCCCCCGGACACGACCGGCGGGAACGGACACTGATCGTCGTATGCGAGTTTACCGGGAAAAAATATCGACAGCGACTCACTCCGTCTGCGCGCCAGGCGAGAGGCGCTGTGCGTGCGATTCGAGAGCAGGAAGAGACTGAGAGCAACGCTGTCCTGCGGCCAAATCCCGATGCCCCCGAAGCTCACGACCATGAATTTTACCCACCGCAAATCTCCGCTGAAGCCGCGGAGTGTCGTGAGCTGGCGGTAAGCGCGGGAGCGAACGTCCTGGATGTGATCGTGCAGCGGCGCGATCATCCCGATCCAGCAACGCTTGTCGGCAAAGGCAAGCTGGAAGAGATCGGCGCGCTGGCCATGGCCAGTCGAACCGACCTGATTGTATTCGAGCAGGACCTGTCGCCCTCCCAACTGCGCGAACTGGAGCAAGCGCTTCCTTGCCGCGTGATCGATCGCACGCAATTGATCCTGGATATTTTTGCGTCCCATGCCAGGACGCGGGAAGGGCAGTTGCAGGTGGAGCTGGCGCAACTGGAATACATGCTGCCGCGCCTGGCCGGCCGCGGCCGGTCCATGTCTCAGTTGGGCGGCGGCATCGGGACGCGCGGACCGGGTGAAACGCAGATAGAAACCGACCGGCGAAAAATTGGCCGTAAGATTCAGGCAATTGGTACCCGACTGGAAGCGGTCCGCAACATTCGTCGCCAGCAGCGGCAACGACGCACCTCTGTCCCGGTGCCGACAGTGGCGCTGGTGGGCTACACGAATGCGGGGAAAAGTACGTTGTTCAATGCCT
>JAJYVR010000123.1 GCA_021791935.1 Acidobacteriota bacterium | reverse complement strand
GCATCGGCCAGTTCACCAAACAGCCCATCGCCGGCATCACGCCCATTGCGCAAATGTTGGAGGTCGCCAGGGAAGGCGACAGCCGTCCAAAAAATTCTTCTACGGAAGCATTGGCCTCCGATGCGACTGCGACCCCGGAGTCGCTCAACCCCGACGCCTCGCTTGCCGCAACTCCGCCCGCCAGCTCGTCCTCCGCGCCGCCATGGTCCTCCGAGGCCGACGCCGAAGTCCGTCCCATTGAGACCCCGCTGGTGTTCGACGGCTTCTCGTCGCAGGCCATCCAAATGTTTCAACAGCGCTTTCAATCCTACGGGCTCACTCCCGTCTCCGGCCTCGGCAGCGCGACTCCCAACGCGATCGACCCTGCTCCCGTCGTGCCCGGCTCCGCCATCAGCGCCATCATCGTCTCGGGCGACTTCGACATGGCCGCCACCTGCACCGTCACCTATGTCGATCCCAAACGGCTGCTCGCCTGCGGACATCCCATCACGCGCTTCGGCGATGTCTCCTTGCCCATGACCAAGGCCCAGGTCGTCGCCACCGTGGCTTCCTCCCTGGCGCCCATCAAAATCGTCAACACCACCGAGACCGTCGGATCGTTTACGCAGGACCGCGAGTCGGGCATCCTCGGCGTCTTTGGCAAAAAAGCCAGCATGATTCCCGTGACGCTGGCCCTGGGCGGCCCGCAGCCGCACACCTATCGTTTCGCCGTGGTCGAGCATCCACGCCTCACCTCCGCCGCGCTGCTGGCCACCGTCTATCAGGCCATGCAAGACACCAATGGCTACAACGATCCTTCCACCGATGAATTGCGCGGCGCCATCTCTGTCGCCGGATTCCCGGACGTGCATATCGACGACTGGATTGCGGCAACCGACCAGCAGCCCGCCAGTCTGTCCGTCGCAATTGCCGTTGCCCAGCGCTTTGAAAGTCTCTACAGCAATCCCCGCGAAATGCCGTCCATTCGCCAGGTTTCGTTGACGCTCGATACATCGCCGGGCCGGCAGTCGGCGCGGCTGGACGCGGCTCGCGTGCTCGCCAACCGGGTCCATGCGGGCGATCGCGTCACCGTGGAAGCGACCCTCCATCCCTATCGCGAGCCGCAGCGAATCCTCCGTTGGACGGTCACGTTGCCGGCCACCTTGCCGCCCGGTCCAGTTCGCCTGCTCATCAGCGACGGCACTACGCTCGACCATACCCTGCATTTGATCCCCAACCCTACCGCGCCGCCGCTAGGATTGGGCGAGACCATCTCTCGACTCAACCGACTGCATCCCAACAATCTGCTGTATGCAACCCTGCTGGCGCCGGTGCCGCAAGCCATGGTGCAGGGCCGCGATCTGCCGGCCGTTCCGCTGACCATGGCCAACATTTTGCAGCCGGCGGAAAACGACGGAAGCTTCTCCATCGACGGCGAAACCGCCATCGCGCTTGCCTCCCAACGCCTGGACATGGCCGTGACGGGCTCCCAGGTCGTTACGCTGGACGTGCAACCGTGACCTGCGGCCCTTGGTCGTGATCTACTTTTTATTGAGGAATCCATTTTCGCTTCATCAACCCCCCCGGAAAGTAGAGAAATTGCTCCGATGAGTACGATCCATGGCTACGCCACCCACGCCGCGGGCGCGCAACTGCTGCCGTTCAAGTACGACGTTCAAGAGCTGCATCCGAATGAAGTCGAAATCGCCATCACCCATTGCGGCATCTGCCACAGCGACCTGCACCTCATCGACAACGATTGGGGATTGACGCAATATCCCTTCATCCCTGGACATGAAATAGTCGGCGCCATCGTCGCCATGGGCAGCCAGGTGAAGGACCGCGGCCTGGGCCAGCGCGTCGCCGTCGGCTGGCAGGCCGACTCCTGCGGCACCTGCGAGTGGTGCTTGCGCGGCGATGAAAATCTCTGCGCGAAAAGCGTTGCCACCTGCGTGCGTCGCCATGGCGGATTTGCCGAGCGGACCCGTGTGAACGCCCGCTTCGCCATTCCCGTGCCGCAAGCGCTGGACAGCGAATCGACCGCGCCCATGATGTGCGGCGGCATAACCGTCTACAACCCGATTCGCGCCGCCGGCATTTTTCCCGGTTCGCGCGTCGCTGTCGTCGGCATTGGAGGACTCGGCCACCTCGCCCTGCAATTCGCCCGCGTCTTCGGCGCGGAAGTCACGGCCATCTCCACCTCACCGACCAAGGAAGCCGAAGCCAAATCGATGGGCGCGCATCGTTTCGTCAACTCCCGCGAGAACGAAGCCATGAAGAAACTTGCCGGCTCGTTTGATCTGGTTCTCTCGACCATCAATCATGACCCCGACTGGAACACGCTGGTCGCCGCGCTGCGTCCGCGCGGAACGCTGGCCGTTGTCGGCGTGCCGCCCAGCCCCATTTCCGTCCAGGCGTTCCCGATGATCGCCGGCCAGCGCAGTATCGCGGGAAGCCCCAGCGGCAGCCCCAGCATGTTGCAGGAGATGCTGACCGTCGCCGCGCGCCATGGAGTCAAAGCCATCACCGAAAGCTTCCCCATGGCCAAGGTGAATGACGCCGTCGCCAGACTAAAGAAAAACCAAGTCCGCTACCGCGCCGTCCTGGGAAATTAGAAGGCGGATGTTCAGGCGGTGTCCCAACTTAACTAATGGATGGCAAGGGAATCACAACGACCGCAAAAATCTATGGAATGCGGCAGCATGGGGTGAACCGAGTTGAACTTTGCTTGGATCAATCTCGCCAAGGAGAGCAAAAGCATGCTTAGTTTTGTGGTATTTCTCCTTGGTCTTCGTATCTCGGGAGGCCTTGATTAAGCAGCGTTCCAAATCGTCTTTGGGAATCTCCTCGATGTTGCGCTCATCATAAGGAAGAGCGTTTGGCCGAAAACCTTCTCCGTAGTAACCCGCTAAAGCATTTCTGTCAGCCATAAACCATGCTTCCATGGCTTGAACCATGAGAAATACTCGATCCTGCGGTAGTTGTGTGAAATTCCATCCATCACGCACATGAAGGTGGGATGCTGGGGCGATCCCTGGCTTCACCGACCCTTCTGAGTCAACCAGCAATGCACATTGTTCGCCGGCTTTGCCTCTTTCAACCTCAGTTTTGAATCGGTCGAATGTCTGTTGGCGGCCACCGCAGGCTATGATCCTTGGTTGACGGTTAGGAGCAACTTTTCTGCAATACTCGGCAAAGCCTTGCCTACACCGCACTATCGTATCCGGGTTGTGTCCGCCACCTTCGACATAAATTTTCACAGTCACCAGCGATTACCCCCAATTTCCCCGCTGGTCCAAAGGTTCCCGAGGGAATAATCTTTTAGCCAAACGGCGAGGTCAGGTTTGCTCAAACGCCGGATTGCGGTCGAGCCTTCGACTTTCTCAGAAACGGATATCGACTCCGGATCATCTGAGAATGCATCAACGAGCGCGGGCGAGTGAGTAGTGACGATCAACTGCGTGCGCGCTGATGCCTCGCGCAGCAAGTCAGCCAGCGTGGGGATGATGTCAGGGTGAAGACCGAGTTCTGGTTCGTCTATGCAGGTCACAGGTGCCGGAGTGGGGTTGAGAAGAATCGCCAAAATGGCAAGCCACCGGAGCATTCCGTCGGAAAGGCGATAAGCGGGCGTCGAAAATCCGCCGTCTTCTTCAATGGCGATTTGAAGGTGGGTGCTGATAAGTCTCACCTCGACACTCTTGACCGGCTCATAGAAACGCTTCGTTAATTCTGTGATGCGTTCGAATACCGGCTTGTGATCATCGCGGTAATACGCCAGCATATGCGCTAGGTTGAAACCATCCTCGTCGAGTCGGGTGACAGATTGACCGACTAGTTGGGGATCGCGTGGAGGGCAATCAGCCCCGAAATCCCAATCCTGATGGAAGTCGAAATTTTCGAAAAACTCAGCGATCTCGAAAAGTTCAGGAAGATCTCTGCCGATTCCAGATTTTTGCACGGTCGGTGATGCCAGTTGGGAGAGAATCGAACGATCCAGATTCAGGTCGAAAGGCACAGGCTGTTCAAGGGCGCGGGCCATCCTCAGGTGGACCATCCCTTGCGAGCCGCTGCGCTCAAACCGACTGGAAAGAGTGTCTATGCTGCCGTCGTGCGTGCAGGTTCCGATAGACTCCCGCTTGACACGAAAGGAAGTTTCATACTTCTCCAGGTCCATCGAGAAGTTGAGATACTCGGTTTTTTCCCCAGCGGGCCCACTAGGGAATTTGCCGTGGGAGAGCGTCGCGTTGACGGAACACTGCGAATTCTTGCTCGCCGCTCCCTTCCATATCCACTCACCTGCGCCCCCGGTGGCCAACACGGAACTCCAGGGGTCCTTGTCTGGTAGGAAGTGAATAAGACGGAGAATCTCAATAAAGTTCGACTTCCCGCTGCCGTTGGTTCCGATGAGAATGTTGAGCTGGCGAAGTTGTATAGGCGGCGTTTTGGGACCGAACGAAAGGAGGTTCACGGGATGAATGGATTTCAGGACGGGCTGTGCCATAGTGCTCTCTAATGTTCTTTATAGCGGATTTTGGTGATGAGAGTGCGTTTTGCATTCGTTAGCGCACTGGACGAAAAGAGCTTGGCTTTCCGTTCATGCTGATAGCGATGCCGTTGGACGCTGGGACAGTGCATAAATCACGGTCATTAGGAAGCCGTAGACCAGTTGCGCGGAATGATGCTGATAATCTCACGTGTAGATAGCTTTGCGCGGAGACTGTAGGGTTTAGCATTCGAAAATGATCCCACGCTACAACTCCTGCGGCACTGCGGCACGCTGAGGTTTCTTGACCAGATTGAAGCGCCGCAGAAAAATACCCAGCGAGCCGCCCTGCAGCACTATCGAGAACACCACCACAATGTACGTCGTCGCCAGGATCCAGGTGCGGCCATCCGCCAGCGGCAGGGCAAGCGCCAGCGCCAGCGACAGCCCGCCATGCAACCCGCCCCAGGTCAGCACCAGCACGGAACTTTCCTGTCCGCGCCCCATCCATCGGATGCTTTTCAGCACCAGCGCCACCACCGCCAGCCGAATCGCCAGCACCGCGACAATCGCCGTCCCGCCCGACCGCAGCAGCGACCAGTGAAACGGAATCGCCAGCACCTCCAGCCCCAGCAGCACGAAGAGCACGCCGTTCTGCACCTCATCCACCATCGTCCAGAAATCGTCGACCCGTTCATGCGCAATCAGCTTGGCCGGGTAACTCATATTGAATCGCCGCAGCGCGATCGCCGCCGCCACCGCTTCCAGCGGGCCGGAGAGATGCCACGTCTCGGCCAGCGCGTAGCCGCCCAGCGCCAGCGACAGCGTCAGCAGCACGTCCACCTGAAAGGCATCCACCTGCCGCATCAAGTTGAACGCAATCCACGCCAGAAAGATTCCCAGGGCAAAGCCGCCGCCAACGCTGAACAGCAGCGAAATCAGGATGTGCTGCGCCGATGGGGTCCCGCCGTGAGAAATGTCCAGCAGGGTCACGAAGATGACGACGCCGACGCCGTCGTTGAACAGCGATTCGCCCGCCAGTTGCGCTTCGATGCGATGCGGGACGCCGACGCGGCGCAGCATTTCCAGCACCGCGATCGGGTCTGTCGGCGAAATCAACGCGCCGAACAACATGCATTCGATCCATGACGCATGGATGCCGATCGGCGGCAGCGTCCAGTGCATCAAGGCCGCAATCGCAAACGTCGAGACAACCGTCCCCGCCACAGCCAGCATCGCCACCGTCAGCCGCTCGCGGACCAGCGACTCGATATCCATCAGAAATGCGCCGGCGAACAGCAGCAGCGGCAGCATTCCGTGCAGGATCAGCCGTTCGAAGTCGATCTGCCGCGCCATCCCGATGGCCCATGGCCGCAGACCGTGTGCGTATTCGCCAATGCTCACCAGAAACAAGGAGCAGACGACGGTCAGGAACATGGTCCCAATGGTGGTGGGCAGCTTCAGCCAGCGCGCGCTGATCCAGCCGAACAGGGCCGCGATCGCCATCAGAACGCTAATGAGTTGGAGTGTCGTCATCGGGCCGAGGCGCTGCTGCTCCGAGTGTACCGGACGACCCCATCGCGGCCAGCTCTCCTCCCAACAATGCCGCCGGGTGCCCCAGGTTCGCGTAGCTAACCTGGGATCGAGGTAGATAAAGTTGTCATCCCGACCGGAGCGCAGCGCAGTGGAGAGCCTGCCCTGAGCGAGCCGAAGGCGAGTCGAATGGGGACCTGCTGTTTTCTCCTGAACCACCCATGATCGGGGTGCCCCATCCTTGCCGCGTCCTTTGCGGCAAGGATGGGATAGAGAACAGCCCCATCGCCTCGAACGCACTTCTCAGATTCCTGAAATCGCCGGGTGCCCCAGGTTCGCGTAGCTAACCTGGGATCGAGTAGATAAAGTTGTCATCCCGACCGGAGCGCAGCGCAGTGGAGGGACCTGCTGTTTTCTCCTCACCCACCCATGATCGGGGTGCCGCGTCCTTTGCGGCTAGGGTGGGATAGAGAACAGCCCCATCGCCTCGAACGCAATTCTCCGCGGCTCCTGCAGCAACGAGAATCCGACGGTGGCCCATTCAAGCCGTCTTTTGTGTCAAGTTCCGCGAGATGGTTTTTTGGGCTTGAGTGGGGTTATTTCAACCCCAGCGAAAAAACAGATGATTGAAGCTGCCTCTGACCACCGTGTACTACCTGGTGCCACTCGTACAAAATCTCCAAAAACTCTTCTTGCAATTTCGCCTTTCATTCGCTAGACTGCAGGCACCATGGCAATCACCAAGCGTCAAAAAGAGGTCTTGGATTTTATTCGGAATTTCGTCGAGCGCTGCGGCTACTCTCCCTCCTTTGAAGAGATTGCCTCCGGGCTCGAACTCAGTTCCCTCGCCACCGTCCACAAACATATTTCCAACCTGGAACGAAAAGGCCTCCTCAACCGCGCCCACAATCGCGGCCGATCCATCGATCTGACGCCGGAGCGCAAGCCCGCCACCATGCAGGACATTCCCCTGATGGGCCGCATTGCCGCCGGTCGCCCCTTGGAGGCGATGGAATATCGCGACAGCCTTTCGCTCAACGATCTTGTCGACAACAAGGCTGTCTTCGCCCTTGAAGTCAGCGGCGAGTCCATGCGCGACGACCATATTATGAGCGGCGATTTTGTGCTGGTTGAAAAGGCCCAGACCGCCCGCCAGGGAGAAATTGTCGTGGCCCTGGTCGACGGCACCGAGACTACCCTGAAGCATTATTATCTGGAAGGCGACACAGTCCGCCTGCAGCCGGCAAACTCAGAAATGGAACCCATTTATGTTCCCGCCGCCCAGGTCGCCATTCAGGGCCGCGTGCTCGCCATTGTCCGCAAATTTGCGTAGCGATCCCTACTGGCTCGGCCCTTCATGCAGCACCGGTCGCGCATCGCTGTCGCCTGAAGACCCAGCGCCTTCGCCCTGACCCGCCGCAACCCGGCGCAAAACCGGCGCATTCTTCCCCGCGCCCGGCTTCACCGGTCGCCGATTTTCCAGCCGACGCAGCCGCTCCTGCACCGCGTGGAACTCCGAAGTATCGACAATATAGTCCGGCCGCGGCGGCAGAATCGTCGCGATCTCGTGCTGCGTCCGTGCCACCCGCGCCGGCGTCTGCGGATGCGTCGCAAACGTCTTCGAAATCAGCCCCGGCTTGGTCTTCTGCAACTCCTCAATCTTCTCGAAGAACGCAATCAACTGCTGCGGATCGTACCCGGCGTCGTACATGTACTCGACGCCCAACCAGTCCGCCTGCTCCTCAAAGTCCCGCTGAAACTGCAGGAACGTCAGCGGCACCGCAAACGCCGACGCCTCATACAGTCCGTACCCCAGCGTGCTATAACCGGTCATCATCACCAGCGGCACCGTCCCCAGGTCGGCATAATGCATGCGCGTCATTTCGCGCGCCTGGTGGTGCGCGGCGACGTGGCCAATCTCGTGCGCCATCACCCCCGCCAGCTCCGCCTCATTGTCCGCCGCCAGAATCAGGCCGCTGTTCACAAAAAAATATCCCCCCGGCAGCGCGAACGCATTCACCTCGTCCGAATCGATCACTTTGATCGTGAACGGCACCTTGGCATCGGAATTCTTCACAATGTTCTGGCCGATGCGGTTCACGTATTCCTCCACCACCGGATCGCGCACGATTTTCGACGACTTCATCACCTGCTGCGCAATCTGCGCGCCCCAGGCCATTTCGCTTTTCTCGGAGTACCAGTTGCCGACTCCGCGTCCGCCGATCTTCCGATGCCCCACCGCGTTCACGTCATTGAGGCTGCCTTGCTTCACCCCCGGCATGATGCAGTCCGAACTGTCCGCCGAAGCCGGTGCAGTCGTCGAATTGGCCGCAGTCGCCGCAGTCGCATTGGATGCACTCCCGGTCGTCGTATTGGATGCCGTCGTCGTCTGGCACACCGGCTCTTTCTGCTCCGTCGAGGAAGCAAAACACGCCGTCGCACCCGCGAAAACCAACACCCATCCCGCGACCGCTCTCCTACCTCGCCGATGCTGTAGCCATTCAAATCCCAAGATGCCCCGCAACCGAATACGCGCCTGGATCAGTTCCCGATTTCATTCGCGCCGAATTTCGCTCCGGCTTTGTATCAGGGCCCGACTTCAGTCGGGCCGAATCCACAGCCAAAAATCATGGGCTTCAGCCCCTGCCTGTCCACCTAGCGCGCCCGTCCCACCATCCTACAAATAGTATGCGCCGTCCGCCGCCCCGTTTCGCGCGTCCCCCACCCCGCGCACGACTCTTCACGCTCCCCTGAAAAGAAAAAGGCCACCGGAATCTCCCGGCAGCCTCTTCGTTTCCAAAAAAACGCGTGCAACTAGTCGTAATATTCCAGCCCCAGGTGCGTGATCAATTCCTCGCCCTGAATATGTCGCAGCGTGTTCTTCAACTTCATCGACTGAATAAATAAATCGTGCTCCGGATACAGACCCTCCGGCGTCATCGGCGACTTGAAGAAGAAGCTCAGCCACTCCTGAATCCCAATCCCGCGCAGCTCTTCGCTTCGCTTCGCCAAATCCATCAGCAGCACCAGATCCAGCGCAATCGGCGCGGCAAGAATCGAATCGCGACACAGAAAATCCACCTTGATCTGCATCGGATACCCCAGCCATCCGAAGATGTCGATGTTGTCCCAACCCTCTTTATTATCACCACGAGGAGGATAATAGTTAATGCGAACCTTGTGGTATATGTTGGCGTACAAATCGGGATACAAATTCGGCTGCAAGATGTAATCCAGCACCCCCAGCTTCGACTCTTCCTTGGTCTTGAACGACTCCGGATCGTCCAGCACTTCCCCGTCGCGGTTGCCCAGAATGTTCGTCGAATACCATCCGGCAACACCCAGCATCCGCGCCTTGAAGGCCGGTGCCAGCACCGTCTTCATCAGCGTCTGCCCGGTCTTGAAGTCCTTGCCGCAGATGGGAGCATTGTTCTTCTTGGAAAGCTCCAGCATCGCCGGCAAATCCACCGTCAGGTTCGGCGCGCCATTCACAAACGGCACCCCTTCCGACAGCGCCGCATACGCATAAATCTGCGACGGCGCAATGTTCACGTCGTTCGCTTCCATCCCTTTTTCAAACGCGGCAACGGAGTCGTGCACCGCCGACGGATGCAGAAAAATCTCCGTCGACCCGCACCAGATCATCGCCTGACGATCGGTCTTTTTTCGGAACTCGCGAATGTCGGCGCGCACCTGTTCCGCCAGATCGCGCTTGTTCTTCCCCTGCTTCACGTTGGTCCCTTGCAGCCGCTTCACGTAGTACTGATCGAACACCGCTGGCATCGGCTGGATCGATTCCAGGTAGGGCCGAATCGACTGCAGCAGGTCCTTGTCCAGCACCTTCGCCGTGCTGGCGGCTTCATACATGTTGCCGGGGAAAATGTCCCAGCCGGTAAACACCACATCGTTCAGGTCCGCCAGCGAAACAAAATCCTTCAGCAATGGCGTGCGGCCATCGGTGCGTTTTCCCAGCCGCACCGTCCCCATCTGCGTGATGGAGCCGATCGGTTTGGCCAATCCCTTGCGGACTGCCTCTACGCCGGCCACCAGGGTGGTTGCAACCGCTCCCATGCCGACCACCATGACGCCTAATTTGCCCTTCGCGGGCTCAATCTTTGTTGCCCCAGC
>JAJYVR010000122.1 GCA_021791935.1 Acidobacteriota bacterium | reverse complement strand
CGCGGCACAGTCCGCCTGCACCATCATCGTCGTCTTTCAAGCTACGTCCGCTGGAAGCGCAACCGGACAGATCGACGTGTCCGACGCGACTCGGACCCAGATCGTTTCCTTGACGGCTTCAGGGCAAACCCCGGGGGGCGACAATCTTTCTCCGTTGTCGCTCAACTTTGGCGGTCAGGTCGTGGCCACCACAAGTGCGCCGCAGACGATCACACTCTACAACAGCACGCAGACAACGCTCTCCGCCATCCACATACAATCCGGCAACCCGGATTTCATGTTTACGACCACCTGTGCAACGACGTTGGCGGCGGGCGGCTCCTGTGCGATTCAAGTCGAATTTGAACCCCATGCGGGCGGGGTCGATAGCGGAACCTTGACCGTCGCCGATTCAGACCGTACGCAACAGGTGGCACTCACTGGGACCGGGGAGATGGCCAACCTGAGCCTGACTCCGGGGACCTTGAATTTCGGAGTCATGGGTGTCCAGGTCCCTTCGGCCGCGCAGACGCTTCTGTTGAGCAATGGAAGCGCCGGGACGTTGACAGGAATATCGATTGCGACAAGTGGGCCGTTTAGCGAAACAAACACTTGCGGAACGAGCGTGGGGCCGGGAGGGACCTGCACGGTTTCTTTGACGTTTTCGCCAACCTCTACGGGAAGCCAGACCGGAACGGCGACCGTTACCAGTGCCGATGGCGCGCCGATGACCGCGCAGTTGACGGGCACAGGGATCGCCTTTCAATTGACGCCGACCAGTCCAACAAGCGCGACCGTAAGCAGCGGGAATGCGGCCAGTTATTCTTTGGAACTGACGCCTGTGAACGGCTCAGCAGGAAGCGCGACGATCAGTTGCGCCAACCCTCCGCCGAATTCAACCTGCACGGTGACGCCTGGCAATGCTTCATTGACGATGTCGTCGAATATCCAGGTGGCGCTGGCGACGGGAGTCGGAAGCGCTGCCCAGTCGCGGCGCGCGGGCATCGCGGGATGGTTTCCATGGCCTGTTGGATTGGTCCTGCTTCTCGCCACGCTCGGCGGAATTCGCCGTGGCCGGTTAACACTAGCCATGTCCCTGCGCCGGCTAACGATCGTCATCCTTCTGGCCGGTCTGATCGGTAGCATCGGCGCTTGCGGAAACGGCGGTGGAGTACTCGGGACGGGAACTCCTACTCCACTGCCCAACAACTCCACGACCCCTCCTGGAACATACACCGTCACCGTCGCGGCGGCAGCCGGCGGACTCAACAAAAGCGTGAGTTTGACCGTGCAGGTGCAGTAACTCCGCGACGATATCATCTTCGACAAAACACACAGGAATGAAATGGATGCGCATATTTTCCGGAAATACCGGGAGGCGAACGCCGCAGGCAGTAAACGTTTAGACTAGGAAATTGACGGAATAGATCGATGGAATCGACAGGAAGGGTATCGCGAATGCAGGAAATCGTGGCCGACCAACTGCGACAGACGGTGGCCGTGCTAAGCGATGTAGCGAAGAACGACGAATTGCACGGCGTCCTGGTCGCTGCAGCGAGGGAGACCGCGAAATCGCTCAAGAGCGGCCGCAAACTGATGGTAGCCGGCAATGGCGGAAGTGCTGCCGACGCGCAGCACCTGGTAGCGGAATTTGTCAGCAGGTTGATCAAGGATCGCCCGGCGCTCCGCGCAGTCGCGCTGACTACGGACACGTCGATTTTGACTGCGGTTGGGAATGACTACGGATACGAGTGCACCTTTGCGCGCCAGATTGAAGCTCTCGGGCAGCCTGGGGACGTTTTTCTGGCGATATCCACTTCCGGGAATTCGCCGAACATCGTCCGCGCATTGGAATTGGCTCATTCAACCGGCATTGTGACCATCGGCCTGACAGGCGCAAACGGAGGTCGCATGGTCCGGCTGTGCGACTATTGTTTGCGCATGCCGTCGGACGCGACCATGAAAATCCAAGAGGCGCATCTCGCCCTGGAGCATATTTTCTGCCTGCTTGTAGAACAAATATATTTTGCCGATTAGAGGGGCCGATCGCGATCGTCGGATTGCAGCGGTAGACGGTACATTCTATGAAGGGCCTTCAGCCCGCCTTGTTTCTCGACCGCGATGGAGTTGTCAACCGGGAAATAGGCTACCTGTACAAACCGGAGCAGGTGGAGTTTACCGCGGGGATTTTTGAACTGTGCCGGTATGCGCAAGCGCGCAGTTACAAACTGATTGTCGTTACCAATCAGTCTGGAATCGCGCGGCAACTGTATTCCGAGGCTGACTTTCATTCGCTCATGCAATGGATGTCCGAAGAATTTCTGCGCGCGCGCATTCGCGTGGATGGATACTATTTCTGCCCGCACCATCCAGAACATGGGATCGGGCCCTATCGCAAAGAATGCGAGGACCGCAAACCGCAGCCTGGGATGCTCCTGCAAGCTTCAAGGGACCACGGGATTGATTTGACCCGATCCGTGCTGGTGGGAGATCGATGCTCCGACATCCAGGCCGGAGCGGCGGCAGGCATCCCCACCCTCGTGCTGCTGCGTGGCACGGAACCGGCTGGATGCGCAGCGGCCCCCGCGCATGCAGTCGTGTCGGATTTGGCGGAGATCGTCCCGTTCCTCACGGTTTCAAGCGTACCCGCATAAGAGTTGTCGGTCGGCTCATGCTCCAAAGATCGTCGCCCCAAAACTCGTGCATGGATATTTCCCCGGTTTGCTTTGGAGTTTCCTGTTTCTGGCGACAGCAGCAGCCAAATTACGTTCCATCGGATCGATCGAAGGGCCGGCGAAAGAATTCGCCATCGAAACGCCGCCCAGGATCAGGAGCCCTTCGATTGCGCGGACACGCTTGGCCGCAGAAAAACTGGATGCAGTCTTCACTCAGTGCCCCAGGAAGACTTGCACCAGCAGCCATCCATTCAAGCCAGCGATGAGGACGGCGGAGACCCATCCGAGAATGCGGAGCCAGGGTCGATTGACGAACTCTCCCATTTTTTTGCGATCGCTGGTGAACGCGATCAGGGGAAACACGGCGAAGCTCAATTGCATACTTAGAATCACCTGGCTCAGGATCAGCAATCGCGCCGTGCCGGACATTCCCCATAACGCCGTCACAAGGATGGTCGGCACGATCGCGAGCAGCCGAGTCATCAATCGCCGCTTCCAGGGAGCAAGCCGCAGATGAAGAAATCCCTCCATGACGACCTGGCCGGCAAGCGTCCCCGTCAAGGTGGAGTTTTGCCCGGAGGCAAGCAAGGCGACCGCGAACATGGTGCTGGCGCCTGCGACGCCGAGCAGCGGGGTCAGCAATTTGTAGGCATCGCCGATTTCGGCCACCCCATCATGTCCGCTGCGATGGAACACCGCGGCAGCGACAATCAGGATGGCGGCATTGACGAACAACGCCATCGTCAAGGCGGCGGCAGAATCCAGGCTGGCGAGCAGGATGGCTTCCCGCTTGCCTTTCGATGTGCGCGGATAATCCCGCGTCTGCACGATGGCGGAATGCAGATACAGATTGTGCGGCATCACCGTCGCGCCAAGAATTCCAATGGCGATATAGAGCATGGTGCCGTTCGAGAGGATCTCGTGGGAGGGAACAAATAGGTTCCATGCGATCGAACTCCACTGCGGATGCGAGAAGAAAATCTCGATCGCGAACATCACGCCGATGGTGGCAATCAACGCGATCACCACCGCTTCCAGATAACGGAACCCGCGATTTTGCAGCAGCAGGATCATCAGCACATCCAGGCTGGTGATCAAGACGCCGACGAGAAGGGGAATACCGAAAAGGAGTTGAAGCGCGATCGCCGACCCAATGACCTCCGCCAGGTCGCAGGCCGCAATGGCGATTTCGGCAAAGACCCAAAGCCCAATGGTGACGCGCCTGCTGTAATGTTCGCGGCAGGCTTGGGCCAGGTCCTGTTCTGTCGCGACACCCAGTTTGATGGAAAGCCCCTGCAACAGAATCGCCAGCAGGTTCGACACCATGACGGCGAACAGCAGTTTATAGCCGAAGCGCGAACCGGCGGCCAGGTCCGTGGCCCAGTTGCCGGGGTCCATGTATCCCACGGAAATAAGGAAGCCGGGGCCAATGAAGCCAAGCGCTCGCCGCCACAACTGCGGGGACGTGGAAACCCGCACGCTGGAAAACACGTCGGGCAGGGAGGGCCGACGCGGCTTCGTTTTCCGTTCCATTGCGGATGGGTTTGCGGGCATGCCGACGGAAGCAACCTCTTACCGTAGTATGCCACAAAGTATTAACGTAGGTTAAGCAAAAAGATGAATGGATACTTAACGTCTCTGTCGCTTGACCCACACTTTTTCCGCAGCCGGCCTTCCTAATGTGATGGTCCCTGAGGGCGTTTGGACGGTCACGGTTTCGTCGTAATTGCGCGCCTGGAGCTGCACCCTGGCATTGGGGCCGATGCCGGAGCGGTGAAGAAAAACCAGCAGCTTGGGGTCGCGCTCATGCAGGCATAAAACCTTGTAGCGCGTCTTTTCCGCGGCATCGAACAATGGCACCAGCCCGCGTTTCCTCAACTGTTCCGGGCTTTCCGGCAGGACGGAATTGCCGTGGGGGCATGTGCCTTTTTCCCCAAGTCTTTCAATCAGCTTGGCCTCAAAGGCCGGTGAAACCGCATGTTCCAGCCGCTCCGCTTCATCGTGCACGCGATACCAATCCATGCCGAACATTTCCGACAACATCCGTTCGATCAAATGATGGCGGCGAGCGGTGTGATAGGCGATTTCTTTTCCCTTGGGCGTCAGGCGAACGATGCCGTCCGCTTTCACCTCAACATATCCGTCGCGCTTCAGGCGTTTCAAAGCCATGGTAACTGCCGGCGGCGAAACGGAAAGCCAATGGGCAAGGGTGGAAGAGATGACCGTCTGGCCTTCCGATTCGGCTTCCAGGATGGCCTTTAAATAATCTTCCTTTGAAATGGTGATGACTTCTTTCGTCATAGTCGTTTCGGCTCCGGAGCAACGCCTTCCACACTAGGGCCATGGTATTCCATGGGACGGTTTCGGAGGGGGCCGGAGTCTTTTGGGGCAGATTTCAGCGGTGGGAAAATATAGTTGCCTTGGCAACCATATTTGCAAAGTGGTTGCTAAGGCAACTAGTTTTTCGGTGGGATTGGCCTGCCTGAAAAATAAAGTCGGAATTTGTGGCGCAAAAACTGTCCGGACACCCCGTTTTTTTTGTCCTTGGAGGAGCGTATTCGTTGCAATGGCAAGGGGGCAGCCGGGAGGAAATCGAACGAGAGACCGGTCGGTGCGGAGGCGGGGCTTTTCCATCGTGCTTCCGAGGGCATAAAATGAGGTGTTCCGTTCAACTTCTACGATTTGCCAAGGGGCACGGAGCAGCATTTTGTACGCCGATGGGACTGTGACTGTGTCGAGAAGTGCGCACCCAGGTCTCAAATGCGAGACCTGGGGTACCCGGACAAGCGCGGAATCACTGCAATGCGAACAGAAACGCAGGTCCCTCGACTGGTCGCCGCGGCGACCTGCGCAAGGACTTCTCTCGGGATGACACATTGTTTGCATCCCACTCAAGCCAACAGAAGGCTTGAATGGGGCACTTGGCTTTGCAGCCGGCGCTTGTTTTTTGGGGAGTTTAGGAACACTGGGGCGGGCCCGCCGCGGCGAGCCGGTCCTGAACTGAGTGGAGATTGCCGGAACGCACCTGGGTGCGGTCCGCGGACGAAACAGGAGCGAGGATTTCCGATGAGTACAAGTACCTTAGAGGTTCCAAAGAGTGCAACCGCAAATGGCAAGAATGGTTCGGCGAGTTCGAAGTCGGCCAAGACGCAATACGTGTATTTTTTTGGCGGCGGGTCGGCGGAAGGCAACGGCAGCATGAAGGACATGCTGGGCGGCAAGGGCGCAGGCCTGGCGGAGATGACGAACGTCGGCTTGCCGGTGCCTCCGGGCTTCACCATCCAGACGGAAGCATGCCGCGAATACATGCGGGGCGGGTTGAGCCCGCAGATCGATGTCCAGATGGGTGCCGCGTTGCAGCGGCTAGAGAAACTACAGGGGCAGAAGTTGGGGCAGGGCGAGAATCCATTGCTGGTCTCGGTGCGTTCGGGCGCGAAGTTTTCCATGCCGGGCATGATGGACACGATTCTGAATCTGGGACTGAACGACAAGTCGGTGGAGGCGCTGGCCAAGAACACCAACAACCCCCGCTTCGCCTACGATTCCTATCGCCGCCTGATCCAGATGTTCGGCAACGTGGTGCTGGACATCGACAAGGCATTTTTTGAAGAAGTGTTCGACGGCATCAAGAAGAAGAAGGGCGTCAAGCTGGACATGGACCTGGACGCGAAAGCGCTCCAAGAGGTGATTGCGCAGTACAAGACGCTAGTACGCAAGCACACCAAGATGGATTTCCCGCAGGACCCGCATACGCAACTGACGATGGCCCGCGACGCGGTGTTCCGTTCGTGGAACAATACCCGCGCCAAGACCTATCGCCGCATCAACCAGATCGACGACATGCTGGGCACGGCGGTCAACGTGCAGGCCATGGTGTTCGGCAACCTGGGAGAGACCAGCGGGACGGGCGTCGGTTTTACGCGCAATCCCGCGACCGGCGAGAACAAGTTTTTCGGCGAGTACCTGCTGAACGCGCAGGGGGAAGATGTGGTTTCCGGCATTCGCACGCCGGAGCCGATCAGCGATCTGCAAAAGCAGATGCCGGACGTGTACCACCAACTGCAGACCCTGACCAACAAGATGGAAAAGCATTACCGCGACGTGCAGGATTTCGAATTCACCATTCAAGAAGGCAAGCTGTACATGCTGCAGACGCGCAATGCCAAGCGCACGGGCCTGGCCGCGGTTCACATTGCCATCGACATGGTGGACGAGAAGCTGATCACGGAAAAGGAAGCCATCTTCCGGGTGGAACCGAACCAGCTTTACGACTTTCTTGTTCCGCGGCTGGATGAGAAGGGCAAGAAGATTGAAGTGCTGGCCACCGGGTTGCCTGCTTCTCCGGGCGCGGCGGTAGGACAGATCGTTTTCAGCGCCGAGGATGCGGTGAAGTATTCGCAGAACGGCAGCATGAAGTCGGTGATCCTGGTGCGCTCTGAAACCACGCCCGAAGACATCGCGGGCATGGAAGTTGCGGCCGGAATTTTGACGGCGCGCGGCGGCATGACCAGCCACGCGGCAGTGGTGACGCGCGGCATGGGCAAGTGCTGCGTTGCCGGAGCCGGCGACATCAACGTGAGCGAAAAGAACCAGGAAATGCGCGTCAAAGGCAAAGTGCTGAAGCAGGGCGACTGGATTTCCATGGACGGCACGACGGGCCGGGTGATTCTCGGCAAGCTGGGCATTCTGCCTGCCTCGCCGGACGATCCGGTCCTGGTGCGCTTCATGTCGTGGGTGGATCCGCTGCGCAAACTGCGGGTGCGCGCCAACGCGGACATTCCGCGCGATGCCAAGCAGTCGATTCTGTTTGGCGCCGAAGGCATCGGACTTTGCCGCACGGAACATATGTTCTTCGCGGAAGACCGGCTGCCGCATATGCGGGCGATGATCCTTGCGAACGACCTGAAAGAGCGGCAAGCAGCGCTGAAGAAGTTGCTGCCGATGCAACGGGCGGACTTTACGGGACTGTTCAAGGCGATGAACGGCCTGCCGGTCACGGTCCGGCTGCTGGATCCGCCGCTGCACGAGTTTCTGCCCAAGCGGGAAGATCTGCTGGTGGAAATTGCGCGACTGGAGATCACGAAACCTCGCTCTCCGAAATTGAAGGAGCTGCGTACCCTGCTGCATCGCGTGGAAGAACTGCACGAGACCAATCCCATGCTGGGACTGCGCGGTTGCCGTCTGGGGATTGCCTATCCGGAAGTGACCGAGATGCAGGCGCGCGCCATTTTTGAGGCGGCGGTCGCGGTCAAGAAGCAAGGCAAGGATGTGAAGGTGGAAGTGATGATTCCGCTGATCAGCACCATTGAGGAAATGAAGAACCAGGCGGCGATTATTCGCAGGATTGCCCGCCAGGTATTTTCGGAAAAGGGCGCGTCGGTGGAGTACCTGGTGGGAACGATGATCGAGTTGCCGCGGGCCGCGCTGGTGGCCGACCAGATTGCGCAGGAGGCGGAATTCTTCAGCTTCGGGACCAACGACCTGACGCAGACGACGTTCGGCATTTCTCGCGACGACATCAACCAGTTCCTGCCGGCGTATATCGGTCAGGGAATCTTCAAGCAGGATCCGTTCGCGGTGCTGGACCAGGAGGGCGTGGGCGAGTTGGTAAAGATCGCGACGACGAAGGGACGCGAGTCACGGCCGACGTTGAAAGTTGGAATCTGCGGCGAGCATGGCGGGGAACCGGAGTCGGTGAAGTTCTGCCATAGGATTGGGCTGAACTACGTTTCCTGCTCTCCATTCCGGTTGCTGACGGCGCGCCTTGCGGCGGCCCAGGCGGCGGTGGAAGAAGCTCGTGCCAAGCAGACGGGGAGTGCCTCGACGGGAGATACGCGGTAACGAAGCGACTGCGTGACTGGTGGAAAATCCCAGGTCTCAAAATCGAGACCTGGGGCATTCCGGCATGCACAGTGAAGAAATTGATAACTTGGAAGAGGAGGCCCACGCAGCGGAGAACATCACCATGCCCAATCACCGCCTTCCTCCAGTAATAAAAATTCATTTGGTCATTGGGCTTGTTGCTGGCTTGTTTCTCGTAATCCTCGGCGCAACAGGGGCGCTCATGGCTTTTGAGCCTGAGATCGAACATGCGTTATATCCTTCACTTTATGATGTCGAGGTCAGAGGCCAGCCCCTGCCGCTCACAATACTTGATGCCAAGGTGGTGTCGGCGCTAAAACCGAATGAACGTATCGGGGTATGTCAATTTCCCGCGAGACAGAACTTATCTTATGTGTTCACAATTTTCAGGTCTAGAAGATTCCCGCGACAGATTTTTGTAAATCAATACACCGGACAGATACTTGGCACGCTGAGCGCCGTTAGATTCACCTTGGTTGTCCATCAATTGCACGTAGTCGCAGGCATAGGGGGATGCTCCGCGCTTTTTCTGATGTTCTTGGTCATCACGGGGCTTTATCTTTGGTGGCCACTCAAGCGGATAAGTGTAAGCCCCAAAGCAACCGGAGAACATTTTTACTTCGACCTACACAATTCGGCTGGCTTTCTCTCCTCTGTGTTTCTACTGCTATTCGCAGCCACGGGTGCCTACATGGCTTTTTATCCGACGATTTCTTCGATGGCCCATTCAAGTAACAAGGCGAGGATAAGTCGAAAAGCCCCGTCCGCCGATCAGAACAGCCAGAGACAAATCTCGGCTGACGATGCTGTTTCCCTCGCACGCCATTTACTGCCAGGAGCAACGCCGATCTGGGTCGTAATGCCTGAACGAGGTGATTCGCCCTACATGGTGAAGATGCGGTTCCCCGAAGATCGATCTTCCAATGGATCGAGCGCTATATGGCTGGACCGGTTCTCCGGGCGCGCAACCAGAATTTGGAACTCACGGACAGTTTCACTGGGCAGCAAACTTAACAGGCTGAGTCGCGAAGCTCATACGGGAGACGCTTTAGGCTATTCAGGGAAACTAATCGCTTGTTTTATGTCTTTGGCGCTGGTTCTTCAAGTATTGACTGGCATCTCCATGTGGCGGAAGAAACGAGCAAAAGCGTCCAGTGCGGTCGTATGAAGTCGATTATCGTCATCCCCATGCCGGGAGCCGGGGTCGGCCTCGACGGGCGATACGAGGTAACGCGACGACTGCGTGACTGGTGGAAAATCCCAGGTCTCAGAATCGAGACCTGGGGCACCCAGATTGGGTTATTGATGGGCAAAAAAGCAGGTCCCTCCACTGCGGTCGGGATGACAATCATCTTATACGTTTCCGCTGCGCTCATCCCAGGTTAGCTACGCGAACCTGGGGCACCCAGATTGGGTCATTGACGGGCAAAAAGCGGGTCCCTCCACTGCGGTCGGGATGACAATCATCTTATACGTTTCCGCTGCGCTCATCCCAGGTTAGCTACGCGAACCTGGGGCACCCAGATTGGGTTTTCGATGGGCAGAAAAGCGGGTCCCTTCGCTGCGGTCGGGATGACAATCATCTTATACGTTTCCGCTGCGCTCATCCCAG
>JAJYVR010000121.1 GCA_021791935.1 Acidobacteriota bacterium | reverse complement strand
GCTCCAGGTGGACCGCGACGGTCCGCTGCAGGTGTACACGTCCGTGGATGAATCGCTGATTGGATCGGTGCGGGTGGGAATGAAGGTCCCGGTGAACGTCGACGGAAGGAGCGCAGGCGAGGCCACGGGAACGGTGGCCCAGATTGTGCCGGCGGCCGATCCGACGAGCCGCAGCTTCCTGGTGAAGCTGGATATTCCCGTGTCGAAACAGCTTCGCGCAGGCATGTATGCGACAGCGAATTTTCCGGGCGCCACACGGGCGATGATTGTGGCTCCGCAGTCGGCGGTGGTGATGCGCGGATCGTTGACCTGGGTCTATGCGCTCGATCCAGATGGGATTGCGCAACTTCGATATATCACCCTGGGAAATCGGCAGGGCGATGAGGTTGAAGTCCTCTCCGGCCTGGCAGCGGGAGAAACTCTGGTAAACAATCCCGGCGATCGCGACTTGGCCGGCAAACGCATTGAGGCGCAACCATGACGGAATCTCCCATCGCGCCCACGCCGGACGAGCCGAGGGCTCCGATAACCCCGCATGGGATCGCGGGCCATCTGGCGCACATGTTCCTGAATTCGAAACTGACGCCGCTGTTCGTGGCGGCGTCGCTGGTGGCGGGCCTGTTCGCGGTACTGGCGATTCCGCGCGAGGAAGACCCGCAAATCCAGGTACCGATGCTGGACGTGATGACGGCCATGCCCGGTGCGTCGCCGGCGGAGATGGAGCAGCGGGTCACCAATCCGATCGAGAACCTGATGCATGAGATTCCCGGCGTGGAGTATGTGTACTCGATCTCCAGCCCAGGCCAGAGCCTGGTGATTGTGCGTTTTCTGGTCGGGACATCCGAGGAGAACGCGCTGATCAAGGTGTACACCAAGATATACGCCAATGCCGACCGGATGCCGGTGGGGTCTTCACAATCGCTGGTAAAAGTGCATTCCATCGACGACGTGCCGGTGCTGGCGTTGACGCTCTGGGGGGCGCGCTATAACGGCTACCAACTGCGGCAGATGGCGGAGGAGGTGCAGCACGTCATCCGCCAGGTCCCCGATGTATCGGAGACGAAGCTGATTGGCGGCCAGCCGCGGGCCATGCGAGTGGTGTTGAGCAGCGCCAAGCTGTCGGCGTTTGGAATTTCTCCGGACACGGTCGTCCAGCGGCTGCAGGCGGCGAACGCGCGGACGCAGGCGGGCGAGTTTGCCGAGGGCAACCAGGAAGTTCGCGTCGACGCAGGCAATCTGTTCCGCGACACCGCGGACCTGGGCGGAGTGGCGATGGGGGTTGCGAACGGGCGGCCCATCTATCTGCGTGACGTGGCCGACAAGATTGTGGACGGCCCGGCGGAACCGCAGGACTACGTTTTGTTCGGCACGACACGCGCGAGCGCGCATGGCGGCGCTGCGCGGGAGTATCCCGCGGCGACGATTACGATTGCCAAGCGCAAAGGCACCAACGCGACGGATATTTCAAACGCAGTATTGAAGCGAGTGGCAGAGATGCGCGGCGTGACACTGCCCGCGGACGTGACCGTCACGACGACGCGCAATTACGGCGCGACCGCGAAGGCCAAGTCGGACGAACTGCTGAAGCATCTGCTGCTGGCGACGCTTTCCGTGACCTTTCTGATTGCGCTGTTCCTGGGGTGGCGCGAGTCGGGCGTGGTGCTGCTGGCGATTCCCGTGACGCTGGCGCTGACCATGGTGGTGTTCTACCTGCTGGGGTACACGCTGAACCGGGTAACGCTGTTTGCCTTGATCTTCAGTATCGGCATTCTGGTGGACGATGCGATTGTCGTGGTCGAGAACATGGTCCGCCATTTTCGCCTGCCGAAAAACTGTCGCCGACCGTTGAGCGAGGTTGCGGTGGAGGCAGTGGCAGAGGTGGGGAACCCAACCATCCTGGCGACGTTCACCGTGATTGCGGCGATTCTGCCGATGGCGTTCGTTCGCGGCCTGATGGGTCCATATATGCGGCCGATTCCTGTCGGCGCGTCGCTGGCGATGATGTTTTCCTTGATTGTCGCGTTCGTGGTGTCGCCGTGGGCGGCAATGCGCCTGCTGGGGCGCAAGCATTTGCAGGGCGCGCGCACGCTGGAGCCGGAGAAGGAAGGCTGGCTGACGCGGTTCTATCGCCGGGCGATGCATCCGCTGCTGTACAAGCCGCGGACGCGCTATATATTTCTGGGCGTGGTGGTGTTGCTGCTGCTGGCGGCCATGGCGCTGGTGCCGCTGAAGATGGTGCTGGTAAAAATGCTGCCCTTCGACAACAAGAGCGAGTTCCAGGTGATGATCAACATGCCGGACGGCACTCCGCTGGAGCAGACGACGCGGGTGGCGCAGGCGCTGGGCGTGTATCTGAGCGGGCAGAAGGATGTCGACAATTACCAGATCTACTCCGGCACGTCGGGCCCCTATAACTTCAACGGGCTGGTGCGGCATTACTACCTGCGGAGCCAGCCGAACCAGGCGGACATCCAGGTGAATCTGCTGCCGGCCGACGTGCGCAGCGCACAGAGTCACGAGATCGCGAAGCGGCTGCGGCCAGGGCTGGTACGCGTCGCGAACCAGTATGGGGCGCGGCTTCAAGTCTCCGAGGTGCCGCCCGGACCGCCGGTCTTGCAGACGCTGGTGGCCGAGATTTACGGTCCGGACCCGCAAGGACAGATCGCTGTGGCGCGCCAGGTGAAACAGATCTTCCAGCAGACCAAGGGCGTGGTGGACACCGACTGGTACATGCAAGACCCGCAACGGCAACTGGTCCTGCATGTCGACGAAGCCAAGGCCGCGCTGCACGGAATCGCCGTCGCAGAGGTGGCGCAAACGATTCAACTGGCTGCGTCCGGAATGCAGGCCGGGCTATTGCACTCGCAGACATCGCGCGAGGCCGTACCGACGATGGTGGAACTGGATCGACCGGAGCGCTCGTCGCTGGACGCGCTGGAGAACATCAAGCTGCGCGCAGCCGACGGCAGCATGGTTTCGCTGCGCGAGCTGGTGAATGTGGAGCACACCACACTCAAGCCCGATATTTATCACAAGAACCTGAAGCGCGTGGTGTATGTGACCGGGGATGTGGCCGGCGCGGAAGAGAGCCCTGTTTACGCGATCATGAAGATGAATCGGGCGCTGGACAAACTGACGCTGCCCGACGGTCGCAAGCTGGCCCGTTACAACTCCGTCCAACCCGAATCGACAGACCGCTACTCGATGAAGTGGGACGGAGAATGGCAGATCACGATTGAAGTTTTCCGCGATCTGGGGCTGGCGTTCGCCGCCGTGCTGATCCTGATCTACGTGCTGGTGGTGGGATGGTTCAAATCTTTCACCGTGCCGCTGGCGATCATGGCGCCGATTCCGTTGACGCTGGTGGGGATTCTGCCCGCGCATGCGATGCTGGGCGATTTTTTCACCGCGACATCGATGATTGGATTTATCGCCGGCGCAGGCATTATCGTGCGCAATTCCATCCTGGTGGTGGACTTTATCGAGTTGCGCCGGCGGGAAGGCATGCCGCTGGCGGAGGCGGTGATTGACGCTGGAGCCGTGCGGTTGCGTCCGGTGCTGCTGACGGCGGCGGCGGTGGTGGTGAGCGCCAGCGTGATTCTGACGGACCCGATCTTTCAGGGGTTGGGATTGTCTCTGATCGCCGGCGGAGTGGCTTCAACATTTCTGTCCTGGCCCGCGGTGCCGGTGCTCTATTACATGATGAATGCGCGCAAGGACCAGGCGCAACATTCATCTCTCAACACGGAACAAGAGGAGACTTGCCATGACAGTTGATCGAGCGGTGCGGTTGATCGCAGGCGTAATCGTGTTGGTTTCACTCGCGCTGGCCCGTTGGGTGTCGCCGAACTGGCTGTGGTTGACGGCCTTCGTTGGACTGAATCTATTGCAGTCGGCGTTCACCAACTGGTGTCCGGCGATGACGATCTTTCGAAAAATGGGCTTGCCTGAGCCGAAGTAGCTGAGGGTGGAAGAAGCGCGATGCGGCGCTCGACGGGTCCGAGCGCCGCTTTTATGGGCGTTCGCCGCGTCCAGGAGTTTCCGCGTCGCTGCAAGCCGCGCAGTCCAGCTTCCATATTCCATATCGGTAAAACATTTTCGACGCAAAATGCGGCCCCAAAACAGCAACCCAGGTTGCCAAACACAGCGATGCTGGCTAGACTTTGTGCGAGCGATACTCTGGAGCGCAACGCGGGTCGAACCTGGCCTCACAAGTCGTAACCGGGCGCGAGCGCATTGGACAGGATCGCCGAGCCGGGACGAATTTTCGCGCAGCCCCGGGCGTGTCGCAACTACAAAAATGCCTCGCACTATCATCTACTGACCAGGAGATCAAACCCTTGCGGAATATTCGTACCATCCTCAGCATTCTTCTTGCCATTGGCTGCTTTGTCGCTTTCAACCCAATGCTTCGGGCGCAGGACCAGGCAGCCGACAGCTTTGAGTTGCCGCCTCCTCCGCACGCCAAAGTGATCCATTTGAAGCATGTGCTGGTGATTGGAGAGACGAAGGGATTCGAGCACGATTCCGTCACCGATGCCATGGTGGCCATCGCCAGCATGGGCAAGAAGAGTGGATTATGGGACACGGAAATTCGCACCGATACGGAACTGCTGACGAAGAAGGACCTCGGCAGGAATGCGAAAAATCTGAACTACTTCGACTGCCTGGTGTTCGCCAGTACGACCGGCGAATTGGATATGGATGCCAGCCAGAAACAGGACATGATGTCGTTCATCAAGGACGACGGAAAATGTTTTGTCGGCATCCACGCGGCGCTCGATACCAACTACACTTGGCCGGAATACGGCGAGATGATCGGCGGATGGTTCGACCAGCATCCCTGGGGAACGTTCAATGCGCCCATCGTCAACGAGCAGCCGGATTTTCCCGCAGTGCGGCATTTCCCGAAGGAGTTCGTCAAGTACGACGAGATTTATCAGCCGAAAGACTGGTCGCGAGACAAAGTGAATGTTCTGTTGAGCCTGGACGCGAGCAAACTCGACTACTCCAATAACCCGCGGATTCACCGCGCCGACCACGATTTTCCGGTGGCCTGGGTGAAGATGTACGGCAAGGGGCGGGTTTTCTATTCGACCCTGGGCCATACGGAGGAATCGTGGCAGGACCCGGACATTCGCAAGATGTATTTTGAAGCCATCAAATGGGCGCTGGGCATGACGGATGGCAGCATCGCGTCGCATCCCAAACCGGCGGCTTCCAGTTCGAACCCGTGAACGTCGAATCTACATTCGAGATTCGATAGCAATATACTGTGAGGACGGTCGTCTCAAAATCTGGAATTTCTCACAGCATCCGCAGTGCGACACCGCTGCCTTGCCTGACCAGGAGTACCGAATCAAGTCGATGAACAAATTGCGGGCGATCGCATTCGCCGTGATCCTTGGAACGATCTTTTTTCAGAGCGGGCCGGCGCCGATGTATGCGGCCGCCGCGCAAAGTTCTGCCGAGAACACGCAGTCGGCAAGTCCGGCGGTGCCGACGGGCGCAACCCAGAACAAATCTTCCAACGAAGGCACGACCGCTCGACCTCACTACGCACGCCCGGAATCGGCCCCGGTACATGCTTCAGAGCAAGCCGTATTGGGCGGTGCGGTCTTCCGCCAGAATTGCGCTTTTTGTCATGGCCGCGATGCAGAGGGCGGAGAAACCGGCCCGGACCTGACGCGATCCAAGCTGGTAGCGCAGGATGTCGCCGGAGACAAAATTGCAGCGGTGATTCGCGACGGACGTCCGGACAAGGGTATGCCGCCGTTTACTTTCTCCGCCGCGGAGGTGGCCGAGCTGGTCGCGTTTATTCACCAGCAACGCGCAAAGGCGACGCTACACAACGGAAGCCGTCGAGGAGTGGAGGCCGCCGATCTTCAAACCGGCAATGCAGCCGCTGGCAAGCAGTATTTCAACGGCGCGGGCGGTTGCGCTTCCTGCCATTCACCTACAGGAGATCTGGCCGGCATTGCATCTCGCTATGAAGGGTTAGAGCTGGAGGAACGAATGCTTTATCCCCGGAATGCAAAGAGCACAGTCACTGTTACATTATCGTCCGGCCAAACCGTCAGCGGTACTCTCGCCTATCTGGATGAGTTTACGGTTGGCCTGCGCGATGCCAATGGAACGTACCGTTCATGGCCGGTTGGCAGCGTTCGGTACACCGTTTCATCGCCCGCCGATGCGCACATAGCTCTGTTTTCGAAATATACAGATGCCGACATCCACAACCTGATGGCCTACATACAAACGCTGCGATAGAAGGCGTGCATTGCAACGGATACAACTGACAAAAGGGTCCCCGATCGATATGAAGCTGTTGAAGAGCGCCTGGTTTGTAGCTGCAAGTGCGTGGACGGCATTGGTCCTGTTTCCTTGCGGGCTCAACGCGCAGGGAGTCGATGCGTCGATGTTGCGGAACCCGCCGGCAGACAGTTGGCCCACGTATCATGGCGACTATTCGGGAAGACGCCACAGCCGTCTGACACAAATCACGCGCGCCAATGTCGGGGAGCTTGGCTTGGCGTGGGCCTTTCAGACAGGGCAGGCCGCGGAACTGAAATCCTCACCGCTGCTGGTGGATGGCATTTTGTACTTCACGGTGCCGGAGAATGTCTGGGCTGTGGATGCGCGTTCCGGCCATCTGATTTGGCACTACGTCAACCCGCCCACCAAGGGCGACCACATCGGCAATCGCGGCGTGGGGATGTACAAAAACTGGCTGTACTTCCTGATTCCGGATGGACATCTGCTGTGCCTCGACGCCAGAAATGGCAATTTGCGCTGGAAGGTTGAGGTCGCCGATGTCAACAAGGGATATTGGACAACGATGGCGCCGCTGGTGGTTGGCGATCATGTGATTGTGGGCGTATCCGGCGATTTTGACAATTTGCCGGGGTACCTGAGAGCGATCGACCCGGAGACGGGCAAGACGCAGTGGCAGTGGGACAGTACTCCGCCCGCGGGAACGCCGAACACCGCGACCGGCGGCATGACATGGATGACCGGGACCTACGATCCGAAATTGAATTTGACCTATTGGGGAACAGGCAATCCTACGCCGGTGTTGAATGGCTCGACGCGCCCCGGCAACAACCTGTATACGTGCAGCATCGTGGCCATCGATCCGGATACGGGAAAGCTGGCGTGGGCCTTTCAGGTATCGCCGCACGACACGCATGACTGGGACGCCGTGGAAATACCCGTGCTGGTGGACGGAGACTTCAACGGGCAAGCGCGCAAGATGGTGATGCAAAGCTCTCGCAATGGATACTTTGTCGTGGTGGACCGCACCAACGGGAAAGATCTGCTCAGCGTGCCCTATGGTCCGGTGAACTGGTCGCTGGGAATCGACAAAGACGGCCACCCGATACCAAATCCTGCGAAAGAACCTGCGCCCGACGGGCGATTGGTTGCGCCGGACGAAGGCGGCCTGACCAACTATCGGTCGCCCAGCTTCGATCCGCAGACTGGACTTTTTATTGTCGATGCTCATCCCAGCTACAGTCTCTATTTTGCAAAACCCGCCGACGGCAATTACGGCTGGGCGGGCGCGGATTATGGCCTGTGGGGCAAAGGCGTGATCGAGGCGATCGACTACAAGACGGGAAAAATTCGCTGGAGCCACGAGGGCGGTCGAAGGGGAGATGGCGCAGGCGTGTTGACGACCGATTCCGGGCTGACATTTACCGGCGACGAATACGGAAACATGCTGGCGCTCGATACCAGAACCGGGAAAACCCTTTGGCACGCAGGGACGGGCGCGCCGATGCAGACCTCTCCAATGACCTACGAACTGGATGGACGGCAGTATGTTGTGACGGGAAGCGGATCGGTTCTGTTTGCCTGGGCACTGCCGATTCATTCGACCCCAAAAAGCACCGCCCGGAAGAGGACGCCGCGCAACTGAACATGGCTGAAGGAATGCATTCCGCCAGCGCGGTCGAGCGCTACGCCTTGGCCAACGCTGGGCGAACCGTCTCAAGAATGCCGCGCAGAATGGCGGTTGGCGTGGGCGGGCAACCGGTGACGGTGGTGTTCACCGGAAGAACATTGGCCACGCTGCCCCGACTGGCATAGCTGGCTCCAAAGATGCCGCCGCAAGCGCCGCAATCTCCAATGGCCATCACCAGCTTCGGCGCTGGGACTGCGTCGTACGTGCGCCGCAAGGCCTCTTCCATATTGACGGAGACGGGGCCAGTGACCAGCAACAGATCCGCATGGCGCGGGCTGGCGACAAATTGAATGCCTGCACCTTCCAGGTTGTAATACGGATTGTGCAGCGCCTGGATTTCCAGCTCGCAGCCATTGCACGAACCGGCATCGACATGGCGAATGCAGAGGGCGCGTCCCAGGACCGCCAGCAACTGCGACTGCAGATGATCCAGCTCCGGCGATGGAGCATCCAAGCTTGGTTGCAGGACTGGCAATGGTTCTGTCAGCAGACCGGTCTTCCACATGCGCGATAGCGTGTTCCACATAGCTTCTTATCCGTCTTGTCCGCTATAGGACAGGTTGAAGGATTTGTTGATCAGCGGGAAATCCGGCACGATGTCGCCGATGACGGCGTATTCAATCAGCGGCCAATTCTGCCAGGAAGGGTCATGCGCATGGCAGCGGCGGATGGAACCATCGGGGCCGGCTTCGAGAGCGATCAGCACCGGACCACGCCAGGATTCTATGACTCCCAGGCCCAGGCGATACGGCGCGGCAGCGGGAACGGGCGCCTGAATCGGTCCGACAGGAATATCCTGCAAGAATGCGCGGCACAGGCGGAGAGACTCGAAGGCCTCGTCGAAACGGATCTGCACTCGCGCGGCGACATCGCCAGTGGATTGAGTGATGCATTTCGTTGCAACCCAGTCGTACGACGGCCAGGGATGGTCCACGCGCAGGTCGCACGCGATGCCGGAGGCACGCGCGACCAGGCCCAGCGCACCCAACTTTTCGGCGATCGGTTGTTGCAGTCGCCCGGTGCCGCGGAAGCGGTCCTGTAGCCCAGCGTGCTCGTCATAAATGGAGCGCAGGTTGGCGACCGACTGCTCCAACTCGGAGTACAACCCCAGCAGCCGCGCGGGCGCTTCGGCAGGCAGATCGACAGCCACGCCGCCGGGGAGCACATAGTCGAGGAGATATCTCGCTCCAAACGCGACGGTGTTGCAGCGCAGCAGGTCTTCCTTGAGGCGCGAAAAATGCGTGAGTCCGAACGCAAAGCCCGCGTCGTTGCCCAGCGCGCCTAAATCTCCCAGATGATTGGCCAGACGCTCGTGTTCCAGCGCCAGGGCGCGCAGCAGCGTGGCGCGAGGGGGACAGACGGTTGCGGTCAGCGATTCCAGCGCAGTGCAATAGGCCCAGGAGAAGGCAACGGCTGTATCGCCGGAAATCCGCGCCGCTAAACGATGGCCAGAAGACTGCGGCATCGTCTCAAAGAGTTTCGCGACTCCCTTGTGGGTGTAGCCAAGCCGAGCCTCCAGCCGCAACATCTTTTCGCCGACGACGGAGAAGCGAAAATGCCCTGGCTCAATGGTGCCGGCGTGGACCGGGCCGACGGCGATCTCATGCACGCCGCTTCCCTCCACGGTCACGAATGGATAGGGCGCGGAGACGTTGGGATGCTGCCGGCTTCCGTTCGCATCCCGGCGCAGAGGGAAACATGTCTCCGGCCAGCCGCCATGACGCAGCCAGCCGCGCCTGTCCGCTTCGCTGCCATCGGCCTGCTCCGCAGAGATGCCAAGGAGATCGTAGACGGCGCGCTGCATTCTCTGGGCGACGGGAAAGATGGCGGCAAGACCTGGGTACGAGGCGCTGGCCGTCGCTTCCGTCGTTTTCATCGCGTGCTCGACCAGCAACACGCCTTCCGTCAGAAGATAGACCGCGCAGATGCGGAAACAGCCATCCCGGTCGCGATCGTCCGCGCCCCATAGCGTCAGCAGGCGAGCGCCGGATTCGCGCAGCCATGCGGCAAGTTGCAGCCATTGCTCGCGGTCGGCGCTGATGCGGGTGGCGGGCAGGTTGCCTGCGAGAGGACGGCGGTGGCGTTCGAGAAAATCAGAAAGTTGAAGTGTCATCCGATGAGCCTCGCGGCGGCACGAAACCACTCTGCCAGCACGGGTGGAATATACAAGCCCAGCACCAGCACCATGG
>JAJYVR010000120.1:615-10239 GCA_021791935.1 Acidobacteriota bacterium | reverse complement strand
CCGTCCTGGTTCATTACACGCACAATCATGTCGATAGACCTCATGCATTCCTCCTCGACATCGTGCAAAGAGATGTCGCCTCCTAAACCTCGCATGGCAAGCTGCGCTAGACGCCGTAGCGCATCTTCGGCGCTATTGGCGTGGATGGTCGAAAGCGATCCCCGATGGCCTGTGTTCAGAGCATCGAGAAACGTGCGGGCCTCAGTTCCCCGGATTTCGCCAAGAATGATCCGGTCAGGTCTGTGACGCAACGCAGCCTTGAGCAGGTCGTCGAAGGTGATGGTCTTCTTGTAGGTATCGGTTTGGGCCTCCGCCGAGACAACATGCGGCTTGCGGATGTGCAGTTCCGCCGTGTCTTCGATGAGCAGGATGCGCTCTTCTTTGGGGATGGCATCGGCCAATACATTGAGAAGAGTCGTTTTGCCAGTAGAGGTTCCGCCGGAAATGAGAATATTGTCGCCGCGCCGGACCGCATCTGTAAGTGTAGTAGCCTGTTCCGCCGTCAGCATCCTGCGTTCGATCAGGTCGTGTATCGAAAAGTTCCGCGAAGTGAACTTGCGAATGGTCATCAGCGGCTGCGGATGGACAATGGGCGGGATCGCCGCCGCCAGCCGGCTGCCATC
Organism: Acidobacteriota bacterium; assembly: GCA_021791935.1. Taxonomy (GTDB): domain Bacteria; phylum Acidobacteriota; class Terriglobia; order Terriglobales; family Acidobacteriaceae; genus JAKAAZ01. The sequence continues at coordinate 9,616 of JAJYVR010000120.1, read as the reverse complement.
GGGCAGGCGCAGGTTCAGAATGGGTGAATCGGCATCGAGTTTCTTGCCGAAGCGGTTGGCGATCACTTCGAGACTGGTCAGCAAGGCTCCGTCCGCGAAGCGAATCCCCGGCAGAAGCTGAATCTTCCCATCTTCCTCGATCCAGACGGAAGAGTCGGGGTTGACCATGATTTCCGAGACAGTCTCGGCTGCAAGCAGGTGTTGAATGGGTTTGAGAAATGGCAGGATGATCGCAAAACTCATTTGGATATCCTTTCGGGATCGAAGCCGACCTTCTCCTGCTCGAACCATGTTAGGTGGACGGGCAGAAAATCGGGCTTCAAATAGCAGTACGTCGGCGGCAAGGGGCTGACGCCGTCGAAGGCGACGGCCACGGCCTGCGCGTTCTTGAGGTCGAAGAAAACTTTTTCCTCAAACAGCGGTTCCTTGTGCTTCTGGTACTGCTTGGAAGCGGAGACAGAACCTTTATTCGATGATGTTCGGCCCGATAACCAGCCGACATTGGCGTTGGTCGAGGATTCCGAAACGGTATAACTGATGCGGGTGCGGTTCGCCTTGCCGCACAACTCGGAGGCATAGCGTGCCGTCTCAGGATCGGAGGTGGTCAAAAAGACCTTGGTGCGGAACGCTTGCAGCAATGTCTTCACGCCCTCATTGGGCAGCGCCGCTGCCAGGCTCGATATGCTCTGCGACACGACAATGGGGATGCATTTGGGCTGGCGCGAGATGGACAAGAAGCGTTCGTCGCCGGTGGGATTGTCGCCGCCGACGGTGGCGAAGTTCTGGTACTCATCGCAGATGAATACCGTCGGACGGAAATGCTTGTCCGGTTCGGCATCCATCCTGGGGATGCGCAGTTGCACGGCCTGCTGATAGTCGATCTTCATCATGGTGCCGATGGTTTTGGCCAGCACCGGGTTCAGAGCCACAGGGAAGTTCAAGCCGACAACTTTGCCAATCTCGATCAACTCCTCGAAGGGCGGAAGCACTTTGCCGCGCGGGTCGGACGAGCAAGGCTGGCCCTGATAGAGTTCCTTCGGTGGGCAGAAGACGCTGCGCACCTGGGGATCGGTCTCAAACAATGAGAGGAAGACAACGATTCCCTGGACAATCGAGGTCTTGACTTCCGAGCGGAAGAATTTCCAGTGCTCCCAGTACCAATACTCGATGCTCGCGTATCGGTCGCGCTGCTCCGCCTGATATGGCTTGCGAGTGAAGACATCGAAGGCTGCGGAGGTCTCCTCGATCAGCAGCCGCTCCAACTCCTCTGTCCAGGCCACGAGATACCGTTCCACATCCTCTCGCCACTCGCACCCCAGCGGGGCCAAGAGCGATTCCCATTCCCGGTACGTCTCTTTGCCGATGCCGATATAGCTGGCAGCACTGAAGCGAGAGCCAACTTCGGTCAGCATCTCTTCGAGTCTGCCCGCGCTGATGACGGTGCGGAAGAGATCGACCATGGTGACGTATCCGTCGCGGATGCGGTGCAGCAGAATCACGTATCGCACCAAATCGGCATAGGACTGCTGCCAGAAAGGTTCACGGCCCTTGCCCCAGATGGAGGTAATGATGGAGGCAATATTGAATGCCTGGGCGTAAGGATCGAGCGAATTGTTCAGCGGGTTGTAGCGGATCTCGCCGTCGAGCGAGACTTCGACATAATCCTGTTCGCGCCCGCACCACGCGAGGATGCGCTGCAGCTGGCGGCAGAGATCGCCTTTGACCTCGAGTACGATGCCGGAGAGTTTCCGCGCCGGATCGTTGGCACGGTACGCGAACATCTGGCGCATGGCAGGCAGGATCAGCCCATACGTTTTACCGGAACCAATCGAGCCGAAAGATGCGATGCCGGTATAGAGTCCGCGCTCCGGGATCGAAAGCCAGTACGGTGCCGGGCTGGGTTGGGGCACAAGCTGGCGATGGACTTCGCCCAGCACCAAAGATAAGGATGTACGGGTGCGTGGATCGGGATACGGCGGCAGCGCTCCGGCAGCCTGTTCCAATTCCCTCCTATATAGATGGACATACAAGAGCGAAAAGATCATGGAGAAAACAAGAAAGGGCGTGCTGTACAAAAAGAAGTCATAGCTCCAGAGCAGCCCATGAAAAATTGAAGGCCGTTCGAGCGCAATCAGGCGCAGCAAGGGATTTGTTTGATTCATCGGGAACAAGCTGTTAAGGACGATGCCGCAGGCCGCGCTCAGTCCCAGCGAAAGCAGGATGCGATACTCGACCAGCGGACGGGTGAGATTCTGTAGATGTATGCGGTTCACGGGAAGGACGCCTCCTTTCAGACATGGGCCGTGGTACTGGTGGACGATGGTTCGGATTTTGGCGCGGCTTCGATGGCAGGATTGTTCGGAGCGGGCTGCGGTTTCGCATTATCGACAGACCGTGTGGCCTTCGGCGCAGGGCTGGCCTTGTATTTTTGAAAGCCCTCTTCCTGCGTGAGAGCGAAACGCAGCAGTTCATTGACGACATATTGCGTTTCGTTGTTCGACCATTGCGCCAATAGTTCGACGTCATCGGCTACGGTCTGGTCGATGGAGGATTGCAGCTTCGCGCGCCGAATCCTACTGACGCCGTGTTCCAGTTTGAGTTTGCCCATTGGTTCTCCTATCGATCAAATTGCGATCTGTTGTGTGTCTGTGCCGGATGCGATGAGGATCAGCGATAGATGCGGAACCGATCCGGCTTGTAGTCAGCGCAAATCCATGAAATATCTGCGCTGGATATTTCTGGATACCTGATGTGCCGGGGCGGGAGCGACGAGCGCGGCACAGCCGGCGCGACAAGTCCGCAGGACTGCCGTCGCTCCCGCCTCGACACATATTTTCACTTATTCGCCTCCTGTCATAAGTAGTTGTTTTTCATGGACTTCCTTCTCGAAGAGGGGCAACTCACCAGTCCGGTGCCTAGACCCAAGCTCCGGTTTCTCCATGCGCTCATATTTGAGCCGGTAGAGCGGATAGCGGTACGGCATGGCAATGGAGATGAACTTGGCACGCGGCCCCTGCTGCTGAAACCGCTGCCGAATCCTCTCGACACTGGTACTGCCGATCTTCCAGGCCGCGCACAGGGCCTGATGTTCGAGCGTGGTATAGATGGAGTCACCCTCGCGCAGTATCTTAAGATCGCATAGCGTGACGGGCCGATTCTGCGTATCGTTGCTCTCGCGGGCGCGGAGATAATCGAGAAAGTGCTCGACACCTCGCGGCGTCATCGGCGTGATGCCAAGCGCCCGCGTCTCCCGGTAGAGGGCAGCAAATATTTTTTCGGCGCGCTCGAAGTTCCGGTCCGAATCCGCGAGGTACAGCAGCTCGAAGGCGGGGAGCGCGGCGAAGACAGCGCGATACCGGCGCAGGAAGTTCTCGAAGCTGCTGGTCGAAAGGGCACCGTCGTCGAAAAATGTGAAGCAAATCGGCTGTTGCTCGCCGATCAGGATGGGAAACTCTTCCAGGAAAAAGTGTCCGCTTCCGGCGCGGGACTGCGGAAGGACCATTGCGCTCAGGTCAAGAGAGTGTGTGAAGAATCGGACCTTCGCGTCCGTCGAATCGAGGATGGAATCGCCGATATGGTCGAGGATGAAATCCAAAACCATGAGGCGGCACTTGATATGGGCGTCGCTTTTCAGACGGCGGTGCTGCGAAGCAGCCAGCCCGAGCGCCGCATACACCTCTTTCGAGGCGAGATGGTAGACAAAGCGAGACTGCCCGCAGGCGATGCTTTGGAGGTGGCCGAGCGCAGCGGCCCTGCGCAGGAGTTGCTCCGCGATGGCCCCGCGCTCCCGGCGGACGAAGCGTCCATACTGACGGCGCAAAAAGAAACCGGAGTGCAGGGCGACCAGGTACAGGAACGCGGCCTCGCGTTCCGTGTAGCCCACGGACTCCAACACCGGAATGGGATCGTAGGGTAGCATCAGAGGTCGAGAATGTCTTGCATCAGGTCGTGGTCGTCTTCGATCTTTGCGGTAAGGGTGGCGCGGTCGGAGGTGGATGCGTAGTTGCGAAAACCGGCCTGCGCTTTCGAGCGCAGATGACCGGCGTGATACGCGGCGGTCAAAACTTCGATATCTTCATGGCCGGTGCGTGAACCTGGATCGGGGTCCTGGTTGTTGTCCAGCTTGCGATCGAACTCGATCCGCGCATCGGGAATCTGGATGTGGCCATTGACGAATGGCAGTTCCAGCCGCTCGGCGACCTGCTGTTTGATGTCGGTGATATCGCGTTTGGGGTCGGCTTTGCGCTCGGCGTAAATCGCCTTCTGCACCTGGGCCTTGATCTCAAAATCGAGCTTTACCCGCAGATTTGTGCCGCCTTTTTCCGCAATCTTCTCTGCCTCTTTGCGATAGGCGCGATAGATCAGCGAGTCATGCTCCAGCTCACGCGGCTTGACGAATTCGGCATAGACGGTTTGTCCCTGTGGGACCTCGCCGCTCGTTCGCAGCCACGCGCGACCGCCTTTGGTCAGCGTGGCGACTTCGACGCGTTCGATGGTGCGGCGTTTTCCATCGCGGCGCAGATTGACATGGCGAGTAGCGACCAGACCCTTCGAGCGCAGATAACGCAGGTCCTCCTCCAGTTTGCGGCCCTTGCCGTCATATATGGTGTCGGCCAGGTCGGCGGTGCGGACAACGCGGAAGCGACCCAGCTCCAGCATGCTCCGGCGCTCTTCCGGCCTGAGCTGTAAACCGATGGTCTGTGATGAAATGCGGTTCCGTTGCGTGCGTCTGGGGTCCGAGATCTCGCGCGGGTTTCTGACTTTGTGATGGTGCGCCGGAACTTCACGCCCTTGGCGCGGAGGCGCGGAGTTTGTGCGGCGCGGCGGCTCGTGATTCAGGCGGTACTGCCCGACGCGTTCCGTCAGCGCATTCAGGCGACGGAGGATCGGATGCGATTCCAGTTGATGTGAAATCTGTTTTTCATCCGGTGTCGGCACGCCGGGCGCGATCTCGCGACGACGCGGGAGTTCCTGTGGGAAATCCAACCTCACACATCCTCCCCGTGGTCGTTCCGCTCGGCGGGAGCGGGCGAAAAGTCGATGGATGCCTGGGCAGTCGCGGACTTTGCGGCAGGCTTCGTCGTGTGCTCGCCGTCAGGAGAAGGAAAGGGCTTTTCTTCAGAAACCGGCGATGCCTTCGGTTTCTGGCCGACGACACGACGCACGTCGTAGTCGGCCACGCGGGTGAATTTGTTCATTTCTTTTTCTGCCGCCTCGCGGAGCTTGCGGATTTTGGCGACAAGGTCGGGCGTACGCTCCATAAATTGATCATCATGCAGCATGGGCTTACTCCTCTTCTTCCCCGAAACGGGAAAGGATTTCTTCCGACAACTCGCTCTGGCCGGTATGGATTTCCCGGTCGAGGTGCCGAAGTTTGCGGCCCGTGTCCCGCAGGAAGAATTTGCGCTCAACCCAGATGGTCAGACCGAGGAGATTGGCGAACAGCAGCGCGCAGTATGTGGCAATTGGTTGCAAGTACGCATGCACGATCAGGTTGCGCCAAGGGAACAAGGAAGTGCATCTGGCTCATCAGTCCGAAACCGAGCGCAAGAAAGATCAGCGTGGCGACAAACATAGCATTGGCAATCATGGGCGTTCCTTTCTGCTGCGTTCATAACGCGGCGCATTGCAGAAGAAATGCGGAGAGGCGTCAGCCTCCCCGCGAAAAGAGGGCAAATGAATTACCCCTGGTAGTTTTCAATCACTCCCGCCGCTGGAATCTCCAACCTGCGAATATGGATTGCGTGAACTTCATAGACCGGATGGGTGAAGTGGAGCGAACCGTAACGGTGAATCAGCAAATGCCCATCGACCTCGATGTACTCGCCTTGTTTCATGCCGCGCGTAAAGCCGCAGAAGAAAGGGCCGGGGCAAATGATGCGATACCACGCCGTGCGCGATATCCATTCGTTCGCTGGTCTTCACCACACGCCGGACTCGACGCACAGCGTGAGTACGGCGTAAGCATCCTCGGTGATTCCCTCCGAGGTGGGAACTTCGGCAGGTCTGCCGAGGAACCCGCGCAATTTTAGGGTGTTCTCAAAAAGTGTCATAGTGCGCCTCCCATGGAGGACAACGCCGCTTACGCGGCATCGTCCTCCGTGATGGAATCGGCATCGAGGTTCTCGCCCGCCTGGGGCTGCGCCAGCTTTCTGACGATGCTGGCGCGTATCTCCCAACCCCGGCGCTTGACCGTGGCCTTCTTTTTGCCTTCGCCGACTTCCGCATCGAACTCGGTCGAGCGCAACTCGCCTTCGATCTCGACGTAGTCGCCTTTCTTCAGGTTCTTCGCATAGTCGGCGGGCTTGGCGAAACAGACGATGCGGTGCCATTCGGTGTGGTTCACCCACTGCTTGGTCTGCTTGTCCTTGTAGCCGGACTTGGTGGCCAGCGACAGGACCACGAGGGTGTTCTGCTGTTTGGTTGCAAAGGTTGCGGCGTCCTTGCCGATGTAGCCCTTCAGCGTGATTTTGTTTTCGTAGAGTGCCATTGTTTTTCTCCTGTTTGTATTTGCCCGGATTGCCTCCGGGACACTCCTGCGCGAAGCGACGCGAGTGTGCCCCGCTCCCAAGGCCGAGATGTGCTTTCTGCGGAGGCTCCGGCAAGAAATTTCCAGCGTGTACTTTGCGCGGGAAATTTGTTGCTGGAAACCCAGACCCGAAGGGCTTGAAGCAGAACATCGATGTGCCGCAGAATCGGGGTCCCCGGCACGCGATCGTTGCGTGCTGGGGTGATTGGGCGCGGGACAAGCACCGAGCGAGTGACCGGAGGTGAGCAGGGAAAATACGGGAGAATTGGCGCACTATGGAAATGCCTGTCTGGAGGGCATCGAACGAAGGATGCCCATGCCATCGGACAGCAGTGAAATCATATTCCGTCGCCTGCCATGAATCCGGCTGCAAAGGCAGGGAGTGGGTGTACCATGCTCTCCGATGGTCCGCATCGTTTGCGCTCTCCCGCCCTGCGAAGGACCTGTTTCCGGGCGACGGAGTGGAAGGCGGGACGCACAACGGCCGCTCTCGGTCGGCATGGCAAAAGACGCCACGCTTCCTTTGCGATTGGGAGATACGCGCCTGCATCTTCCGAATTTGCGCCTGCCGGTTCACGGCAACCTCCGCATGCCAGTCTCACGGAGGATGGCATCGACCGCAGCGATGCGTTCCCCGATCCAGCGCATGACCGGGACCGCCATCGAATTGCCGAGCGCCCTGTAGCGTGGCCCATCGGCAGCCAGCCTGCCGCGATACTCGACCAGGGTGTAATCGTCGGGAAACCCCTGGAGGCGTTCGCACTCTCGCGGGGTTAGCCGCCGCACGGCCATCTGCGAATGCAATAGATTCGGTGGGCCACTGCTGGTGTCGGAGCTATCGACCTGTTTGCCGTAGGAAGCCGTCAGTGGCGCGGCGATAGCGAGTTGTCCACCGCCGTTTGCATGACTCGCGTCATGCCCCATGCAGCGCAGTGTTGGCGCAATGCCGCCAACATCCGCTCCGTAATCCTTTGCGGAGAACGCGACATAGCTGTTGCTACTGCCACCGGACGCAGCGCGAATGCAGGCCATTGGCGACGGTTCCGGTACCGCCCCACCCTCGCGTCCACGCAGATTGAAGGCCACGGCCTGGCTGTTCGTTTGCTCCAATGTATGCGCAATGTTGTCAGAAAACCCATGCCCGTTCGACTGCGTATGCGCCGTGCAAATGGCGATGGGGATGAGAGGACTTCCGCGCCCGGTGCCATCCTCGCTGGCATCGAATCCATCGGCGCAGAGAGAATGCGCAATCATCGTTTCCGTCTCGAAGTCCTGTCGTCCCATGCCACCGGCATTCAGGCAACGCGAAATATCCTCTGTGCTGGTGATCAGGCCACCATCGAGATCGAAGTCTGTTCCTGGGCCGCCACCGCCATGAGCGCGTGCGCTAAGAGTGGGGGTAATGTCTTGCCACGCCTTTCCGCGCGGCGGAGGATGCCCCGACAGGCAGTGGAACTCAAGTAATACCGCTGCGGCAGTTCGCCATCCTCCAAGATGTCCGACAACGAAGACGCGACGGCGTCGCTGGGGCACTCCGAAAGATTGAGCGTCAAGAATCCGGTAGGCGATCCCATACCCGAGTTGGACCAGCATGCCGAGAAAGGTTCCAAACGTCCGTCCGTTGTCAATCGACAGGACACCGGGGACGTTCTCCCACACCACCCATACGGGGCGCAATCGATCAGCAAGTCGAGCAAACTCAATGGTGAGGTTGCCACGCGCATCATCCAGGCCCGCTCGTTTTCCGGCGATGGAGAAAGACTGGCAAGGTGTGCCTCCGGCCAGAAGGTCGATTGTTCCCACATCATCTGCTCCGATCCGGGTGAAGTCGCCGAAGTTGGGAATCGTGGCGTTGTGCGGCAAAGCAATGACGTTGCGAATGGCTGCCGCGCGGCGTTTCGCCTCTTTCCGGTCAGGCGCATCGTGTGGGCTGGGCATATACAGCGGACGCGATGCGCCATAACGCGAGCGCAGCAGCCAGCAACAGAACGGATCGATCTCGGCAAATGCGACGGGTGTCCAGCCGAGCGGCTGCCAAGCCACGGTCACGGCCTCGATGCCCGAACACACGGACAGGTATCTCACGCCGCGCTCCGTGGGGTTGGGCCGCGCTTCTGCCGACAGAGAAGCCGCAGGGCGGCGAGGATGTGCGCCATCGTGGTGTTGCGGCCATACAGCACCATGTCGGCATAGCGCACGGGCGCAAGGTCGCCGGCACGGTCGACCAGAAGCAACGGGAGATGCACATCATTTTCAAGGAAAAGATGAATCAACCTTCCAGCGGGATCGGCCTGCTGTGCGTGCATCAACACGCCGCAGCGAAAGGCGGTGTTCCTGCCCGCAGCAAGGTCCATCGCGTCCTGGATTGCATGGACAGCAGCGACATCGTAGTTGCGTAGGCGCAGTACGAATGCCGTAGCCGACAGCAACTCCGGGTCGGCGCAGTAGAGCAGAATGGGTTTCCTCGCTCGC
>JAJYVR010000120.1:0-605 GCA_021791935.1 Acidobacteriota bacterium | reverse complement strand
GCAGTACGTGATGACGAGGCCGAGTGGGTTGGTCAGCAGCATCTGGTTTGGCACTTCATCGTGGAAGCCGTACACAACATTTGCTGTCCAACGTTCGCGACGCTGTTCGTCAATATTGCCGGGAGCGCGAAAGATTTTGTCGAACTCGATTTCGGCGCGATACGGCGGCTGGCGCAGATCTTCGAGGACCACCGAGTGGATTTCAATATCGATGTTCTGCTGCGAGGGATCGAGCAGAAACGATTCGAGTGTCTTGCCCTTCTGGAAGCGCTGGATGGTCGCGCTCTGCAACTGATTCGAGAAGAAGCTCAACGACTCGGCGAAATCGCGCTGCAAAGTCAAGTGATTGCGTCCGTAGTAAAGTTGTGCCCACTGCGCGAGGTAATACTTGCTGACACGGTCGATGGGAATCTTCGCAAAATCGTCATACTGCATCACCTGTCCGCGCCCGGTATCCGAGACCGCGATGATGAGCGGCTTTAGAGCGGAACCAAGATTGCTATATCCCGGATGCTAGGGGTGCGATAAATTTGGTTTGGCGATTTCCGCGAAGACAAGCGATGGCGCAAGCTTATTCGGACGATTTGCGTTCGAAGTTTTTGGAA
>JAJYVR010000119.1 GCA_021791935.1 Acidobacteriota bacterium | reverse complement strand
TGAGCACGTCCCGATCTCGTACATCTCGCGTCTTTACGATCAGTTTTCCCGAAAATATGTTTGGCTGCCCCAGGTCTCAACATCGAGACCTGGGGCAGCAGCTTTTCGCCGGTTACATCGACTGCGCGGTGCGTTGGCAATTGAGACTGCGGCGCATAGAGACCAAACCAAAAAGTCCAAGCATTCCTGTACCCAGCAGCACAATCGAGCTTGGTTCGGGGATGACCGGCACGTTGTTGCTTCCATTCAGGTACAGCGTGTCAATGGCGAAATTTTCATCGGAAGGGATCCAGAATTGAACGGAGGTGATGTTAGCGCCCGTCAAATCCTGCAATCCCAGGAATATGGCGCTGCCGGGGGTTTGTGTGCTATTGCCGCTTTCCTGGAAGATGGCGAGCGGCGTAAGGCCGTCAAATGCCTTAATATAGGCAGTAAAGGCACCTGTACTAGCCGGCTGAATCGCCGCGCCGGCCATCGAGACCCCCTGGTTGAATCTCAACGTGTCGGGACCGGTGCCCTCATTATCCAGAACGTAATCGCCGAGGTGGAAGTTGCCGTCCCAGCCGCTATTTGGGCCATCTTGGACTACCGCGCCTTCTCCGTTATACGCGAACGTGCCCGTGACCTGGATTCCTCCCGTGGATTGGATCACGAACGGACTTTGGACCGTGGTGCCACTGGGTCCAAATTGCGACCAGTTCACCGTGTCGGTTCCGGTTGGCGCGGTGGTGACAATACTCAACGAGTCGGCGGATGCCTTCGGTACCGCCAGAATCACCACTGCGACCGCTGCGGTCGCAGCTACTGCTGCATACTTCGAAAAGCTCTTCATCATGGATCTCCTGAGCAAAGCAACGGACCTGCATTCGCGAACGTATTCGACGTGGTCGTGTGGCTGGATACCGTGCAATTCAGATGCCAATCGATCTTGTCGGAAGTAAAGGACTTGCAGCCGCACAAGGACCGCATTGCGCAAGAAATTGCATATCCGACGGAAGGGCAGTTCTACTGGCCAGGGCTTGCGCTACAAAAAAATCCGCAAGCGAGTTGCCGTTAGCAGAGAGAGGCTGTACGACAAAGTCGTATCGAAATGGCATAATGGATGTATGAGCACGTCCCGATCTCGTACATCTCGCGTCTTTACGATCAGTTTTCCCGAAGATCTCGCGGAACAAGTCGAGCAAGTCGCGAAGCAGGAGAGCCGCAACGTAAGCGAACTGTTTCGCGAGGCATTCCGAGCCTACCGGTTTGAACGTATTCGACGCAGGCTTTCTACAGCACGGAAGACCGCTGCCCTGAGTGCCCCGAAGGGCCGCGCCGCGGACGATATTGAGCGACTGGTGGACGAGATTCGCTCCGAACTCTCGCGAACTGGACAAGCCTGAGCGTGGTTGTCGTCTTCGACTCCGGGGTCTGGATATCCGCGTTTCAATTTGCGGGCATACCTTTGGCAGCCCTTAAGAGCGCCTTCGTCTACGACCAGATTGCCTATTGCGACCAAATCCTCGCCGAAATCCGGGCCGTGCTGGCGCGAAAGTTTTCCTGGCAAGATGAGGAAGTCCGATCGTTGCTTGAGGAGTATCTTTCGGCGGGCACGAGGGTGGAGATCAACGGTAGTTTGCATGGAATCTGCCGGGACCGCAAAGACGACTTCATATTTGAATGCGCCACCTCCGCGAACGCGGAAATCATCGTCTCCGGCGATCGAGACCTTCTAATCGTCCGCAATTGCCAAAACATTCGGGTGCTGACTCCTCGTCAATATCTGGACAGGGAGCAGTTCCCGAGGCTCTAGAATCGGACAATCGATGACCGCTCCGACCATATTTATTTCCGCGGGCGAGGCCAGCGGAGAACGCTACGGCGCCATGCTGATCGAGGCGGCGCGCGCGGCACGTCCGGACGCCGAATTCTTCGGCCTGGGCGGAACGGCCATGGAGGCGGCGGGCTGCGAGCGTATCGTCCGCGCCGAAGACATGGCCGTCATGGGAATTACAGAAGTGCTGCGCCACATGCCGCGGATTTATGGCGAATACCGTCGCCTGGTGCGCAGCATCCGCGCCCGCAAACCGGATGTCGCCGTACTCATCGATTTTCCCGATGTGAATTTTCGGCTGGCGCGGGAGCTGAAACAGTCGGGCGTTCCCGTCATTTATTTTGTCAGCCCGCAACTATGGGCGTGGAAGCAGTACCGCGTGCGATGGGTTCGTGAGCGGGTGAGCAAAATGCTGGTGATTTTTCCGTTTGAGGAAAAATACTATCGCGAGCGCGGCGTCGATGCGGAGTTTGTCGGGCATCCGCTGGCCGATCTGCCGCTGCCGACGGTGACGCGTCAGGACTATGCCAGCCAATACGGCCTGGATGCGTCGAAGGAGTGGATCGGGTTGCTGCCCGGCAGCCGCGCCAAGGAATTGCGACACAACCTTCCCGTAATGGCCGCCGCGGCGAATCTGCTTGGGGGCGCCTATGAGTTCCTGTTGCCCGCCGCCGCCACGCTCGATCCGGTATGGATACGGATGATGGTCGCGCAAAGCCGTGCTGCCCAACACGGGGCCGGCGTTGCGATCCGCGTGGTGGAAGATGCGCGGGCCGCGCTCTACCATGCGCGCGCCAGCGTTGTGGCCAGCGGAACGGCAACGGTGGAAGCGGCGCTGATCGGCAATCCGTTCATTGCGGTCTATCGGCTGTCGAAGTTCAGCTATGCGGTGGCCAGGAGACTGGTCGATGTGCCTCATGTTGCCATGGTGAATTTGATTGCCGGCAAGCGCATCGTTCCGGAACTGATTCAGGAAGAATTCACGGCGGAAAACGTGGCCCGCGCGCTGCGACCCTTGCTTGAGGAAACAGCCGATAGATCGCAGGCGATGAGGGAATTGGAAGGAGTTCGCAGGACGCTTCACGGGGAGATGGAAACAGATGGCAGCTCATTCCGGATGCGGCTTGAAAATCCGACGAGGGCGAACAGCGCATCCGTCCCGGTTCGAACCGCAATCGACCGCGCCGCTGCCTGGGTCCTTCGTTTCCTGGACAGGGAACACCGCGATTCCACACAGCCGAGAAACGGCTCGCGCATCCAGGACATACATGGATGAGGACCTTGCCCATTGCGTGGAAATTTCGCTTGCAGTTCTTCCGTAGGCTGGGACTGCTTCTCTGCGTGACGATTGTGCCATTCGGTCTAGCGCAAGCCACCCAACCCGCAAACCCGTCCGCCGATGCCGCCATTCGAATTCAAGGCTACTCCATCGACGTGAGCCTCGATCCCGCGCATCGTTCCCTTGCGGCGACAACGCGGGTAGATTTTACTGCGCTCGAAAACCTTGCGACAGTCGAATTCCGATTGAACCCCGCCTTGCACGTTGCCAGCGTCGCCGATGGCTCAGGAAATATTTTGAGCGCGACGCAAGACGACGGGAAGATCGTCGTCACGCCTGCCAGTTCTCTCGCTCTGGGCAGCAATGCCGCGTGGACCTTCACCTACAGCGGAGTTTTCGACGGGAATTCCAGGAACGTACTCCGGCTGGCTTCCATCGGCGATCCGGTCAGCTACCTGCTCTATCGCGCGGATTGGTTCCCGGTGGTTGGGGATGGAACGCAGCGTTTCAGGGCGACAATCCACGTGCATGTGCCGGTCGGGCAGCGCGTGCTGGGAAGCGGCCCCACAGGAACGCCGCATCCGGATGCGAACGGCCAGATGGTGTTCGATTTCGACTGGCCGCGTCCGGGATTTCCGGGGACAATCCTCGCCGGAAAATTTGAGGGACCGTTCGCCGCCGATGGCGGCTCGCAGGTGCGTGTGTATCTCATCGAGCACGGATCGAATGCGAATAGCGCCGCGGCGCAACCTTCCGGCGAGAAGATCGCCGCCACCGCCGCAAAGCAATACAGCGAGTTTGCCGCGCAATTTGGACTGGCAGAAACAGGCCAGTTGAATATCGTCGAACTGCCGGACGATACCTTGCCAGCAGCCTGGGCGCCGGAAATAGCGGCGATCGCGGGCAATCAACTCCACACGGCGGATTATGCGCGATTGCTGGCCAATACCATTGCCCGTCAGTGGTGGGGGGAGCAGGTCAGCCCCGCATCGAGGAACGATGCCTGGATCACGAACGGCATGTGCCGCTATGCGGAACTTGAGAATCTGCGCCGCACGGCCACGCCCGCCGTCACAGCCGACGCGATCCTGAATGTATCGGCCAGCGCGCTGGCCTACAACAAGGTCCCCCTGGCGGATGTGGCGCGCTATCCCGAGTTTTCTCGCGAGTTCGAGGCAATGACCTACGACAAGGGCGCGATGATCTTCCGCATGTTGCGATGGCAGATTGGCGAGGCGGCCTTCCAGCAGACGCTGCGCGGCATTCTGTCGCAGAGAGACAAATCCATTTCCTCGGCGAAGGTCGAACAGATCGCCGAAGCCGCGTCCCACGAAAACCTGGGGCCTTTTTTTACGCAGTGGTTGAACAACACCGGCGCGCCAACGCTCGACGACAAATGGACGCTCTATCGGCTGGGCAACAATCAGGGCTTCCGGACCCTGGGAGAAATAGACGAGGACCTGGACCTGTTCCAGATGCCGGTTGAGGTGCAGGTGGAGACGGAGGGCAAGACCGTCACAAAGCGGGTGGACGCAATGGGACCGCAGACCCAGTTCACCATCGATACGTTTGGGATTCCGACCAAGGTTTCGCTCGATCCGCAGCGCTGGTTGCTGAGAAACGACGACGCGCTGCAGGTGCGAGTGCATATTCTGCGCGGAATGGCCAAGGCGGCTGCGAACGACGATGCGGGAGCGATCGCGGAGTATCGCGCGGCGTTGGCGCTCGATGCCACCAGTTCACTGGCAAGCTATCGGCTAGGCGAAGTGTATTTCCGGCAGCGCAACTATCAGGCGGCGGAGGACGCGTTTCGAGCGGCCTTGAATGGCGATGGCGTTCCCAAGTGGACAGAAGTGTGGAGCGACTTGCAGCTCGGCAGAATCTTCGACGCCTCGGGTCAGCGCGACCGCGCCATCAACGAGTATCGCGAGGCGATGGAGACCCACGACGATACCTCCGGCGCCGTGACGCTGGCGAGCGATTCTCTGAAGCACCCGTATGCGCCGCCAACCGGTGAGGCGCGTCGCTGAATCGCAAAAAAAAAGACCCAGGTCAGCTTCGCGAACCTGGGGCACCCGGATGTCGCCCACGCCGGGACCAAATTATTTTTTATCTTCGAGGGCGGCGAGCACGTCGGCCATGGTTGGCTCGACATGCATCATGTAGTCGCGAACCCGCTTCCGTTCTTCCGGAGGCAGAGAGGGCAGCACCACCAGCAGGCGACGCAGCGTGGTGCCGATATCGTCGGCGTAATTCATCATGCGGATGGCTTCTCCAGTAAGGGGCATCGATTCTCCTCGGAAATGAATGGATGTTGTTATTGTAAGCCGTGCAAGCGGCACGGCGAGGACTGGAACCGGAGCGGCCGGGGAAGCAACATCGCTTCCTTGTTATTATTGTGCGATTTCCGCGATGGCGGCGATGTCAGGATCGACCCAGCCGTCGCGGTCCGTCGCTTCGGTCAGGGCCGCCAGCTTCTCCGTGATCCATGTCTGCAACGCATCCTGACGATAGCGCCAGGCCCAGTTTCCATTGGATTGCGCAGGGGTATTCATGCGCGCTTCGCCGTCCAGTTGCAGCACATCCTGCATGGGGAACAGGCAAAGCCGCGCGACCGACGCGGCCGCGCCGCGCATCATCGCCCACACAATGCCGTCGTCGCCGGGATGAAGATAGGCGGCGATGGCCGCACGCTCTGTTTCGTTGGTGTGATGCCACCAGCCCAGGGTGGTGTTGTTGTCATGCGTGCCGGTATAGATGACCATGTTTTGTTCACAGCGGTGCGGCAAGTGCAAATGCGCGCCGCGATCGCTGAAGCCGAATTGCATGACTCGCATCCCCGGCATGCCGAAGCTCCTTCGCATCCGCTCCACCTCCGGAGTGATGACGCCGAGGTCTTCCGCGATGAGAGGCAGGTCGCCCAGTTCGCTATACAAATGCGAGAACAGTTCTGTGCCGAGCGCCTTCATCCACGTGCCGCGAATCGCGGTTTGGTCCTCTGCGGGAATGGCCCAATAGGATTCGAAGCCGCGAAAATGATCGAGCCGCAACATGTCGCAGAGCGCCAGCGCGCGACGAAAACGCGCCACCCACCAGTCGAAATTGGAACTGGACAGCACGTCCCAGCGATACAGCGGATTGCCCCATCGCTGCCCGGTCGGGCTGAAGTAGTCTGGGGGAACTCCGGCCACATGGAGGGAATTCTTGTTCTCGTCCAACTCGAAAATTTCCGGCCGCATCCAGACGGCCGCACTGTCGTAATTGACGAAGATGGCCATGTCGCCGATGAAGCGAATCTTCCGTTCGGCACAGTAGGCGCGCAACTGCATCCACTGTTCCTGGAAGAAGAATTGGATGACCTTCTGCGCCGTTCGCTCGCGGTCATGTTCGGCGCGAAACTTCTCCATCGCCTCCGGAACGCGATGCACATATTCGGCTGGCCACGCAGACCAGATGGAACCGTTGAACATGGCCCGCAGGATGGTGAAACTGACGTAGCCTTCCATCCAGTGCTGATTGTCGGCACAGAAAAGATCAAATTGGTCGCGCGCCTCCGGCGAAGCGCGCTCCAGGAAATTCGCGGCTGCCTGCTCCAGCAGTGGACGCTTGCACGCCGCCGCCTGCTCAAAGTCAGCAGGCCCTTCGGAACCGGGAAGACTGGCTAAACAATCGTCCGCAAGCCAACCCTCTTCGACCAGCTTTTCAACGCTGATGAACAAGGGATTGCCCGCGAACGCGGAAAGCGCGGAGTAGGGAGAATTGCCGTAGCCGGTGGGACTGAGCGGCAACACCTGCCAATATTGCTGCTTGGCGGCCGCGAGGAAGTCCGCGAACGCGTAGGCCGCAGGACCCAGATCGCCAATGCCGCCGCGGGAAGGCAGAGAAGACAGATGTAGAAGGACGCCCGACGCGCGTTCGGTAAGCATGGCTTCTCCGTGTTTCGGCACCGAAAGGCCGCACCCCGCCTTGTCGAAAAACTCGCCTACCTTATAGGACGTATTCCGAGAGCGATCCACGCCCTTCCTCCGCAAAAAATATGTTTCATGCGGAATGAGGGGGCTACATGCCGGATTGGGTCCCGGCAAGCGCTTTCTTGTTGTAATGGATCAGGCCGTGCTCAATAAAACGCTGCTCCAGCGAACTGGCGAACACAGCGAACGCAGTCTCGCGCCGCTGCTGCACCAGCTTGTCGCGCGTCGCGTCCATATTCTGCCGGATCTGGGCTTCGGTGGGCGCCTGCTTATCCAGAAGCTTCAACACCACGCCGGTGCGCTCCGTATAGATCGGTCCGCTGATCTGCCCGGGCTGCAGCGTAAAGGCAACCGCTCCCTGCGTCGCCATGTCGCCAAGCTGGGGAACCTGGCCGGTGCTGTCCACCAGGTCGCTGGTCAACACGGTCGCGCCGACTTCCTTGGCTGCCTTGTCCAAACCCTCTTCGCGCGCCTTGATGGCAAGCTGTTGCGTGCGGCTGTGCAACAGGGACGCAATCTGCTGGTCGCGGAAATCCTCCAGCAGGTGGGCCTTGTATTCGTCGAATGTGGGAGCGTGCGCGGGAACGACGTTCAACACCGTATAGATTGCGTATCCTTCTCCGGTGGAGGCGCTTTGCGGGGCCGCGCCGGGCTTGGTGGCAAATGCGCCTTTCAGCAGTTGGGAGCCGTCCGCCAGGCCGGGGACCACACCGCTCTGTTGCAGCGGATCGGTCGTGACTACCTGCAGATGGTTCTGTTCCGCCATCTTTTGCAAGCCGACTTGCTGCGCTTGCGCCTGCAACTTGGCCGCATATTGCTGGGCGGCCTGAGCCTGTGCCTGCTGGGTCAGGTTCGCCAGAATCAAATCGTGGACTTCATCGACGGACTTCAAATGGGCCGGCTGTTTTTCTTCCACCTGCAGAATGTGAAAGCCGAATTGCGTGCGAATCACCGGGGAAAGCTGACCCGGCTGCAGCGAAAACGCTGTTCGATCGAACGCCGGCACGGTGGCCCCGTGTTGAATGAATCCGAGTTCCCCGCCCTGCGCTTTGCTGCCTGGATCGTCGGAATATTTTTTCGCGAGGTCGGCGAAATTGGCGCCGGCTTTCAACTGCTTCAAAATATCGTCCGCCTTCGCCTTGGCAGCCGCAACGGTTTGCGCGTTGGCGTTCGACGGAACTTTGATGAGGATATGCCGCACCCGCACTTGTTCCGGCACCTGGAACTGCTGCCGATGCGTGTTGTAATACTGCTGCACATCTGCATCGCTGACTTGAGGCGCGCCGCCGGGGACCTGGTTCAACGAGAACGCGACGTACTGCACCTTGCGGGTCTCGGGAATCGCAGTGGCATAGCGCGCGGCATTCTGCTGAAAGAAAGTTTTCAGTTCAGCGTCGGAAGGCGTAATTTGCTTGCGCAATTCGGCATCCGACAGCACGGCATATTGAAACTTCACCTTGGTCGCCTGCTTCAGATAGGCGTCGCGAATCTCCGCATTGGGCACCGTCAGGCCGCCGGTGATGAACGCCTCCAGACGGTTGATCAGGATCTCCTCTTTCAACTGCTGTTCGAATTCTGTGCGAGACATATTGAAGTTGTTCTGCACGAAATCGTCATAGCGGTCTTCGCCGATAAATTTGCCGTCGGGAAACAGCGCGGGCGCAAACGGACCGTGCATCAACTCGTTCTGCACGTCCGTATCGGTCACGCTCAAGCCCAGTCGCCCAGCTTCCTGCACCAGCACCGCTCGCTGCACCAGGGCCTGACCGGCGCGCTGCATCAAAAACGGCAATACGAAATCCGGATAGTGGTTCTGTTGCTGCATACGCTGCGCGACTTGCTGCACTTCCGTCAGATGCACGTCGGTCGAGGAACCGAGCATGCGTCCAAAAATGCTGTCGCTATGCACAATGGCATACGTGTCGCCGGTGGAAGCAGCGTCCTGAAAGATGCCGGGAACAAGCGTAATCACCATCAGAATGGCGGTGACGGAGATGAGTGCAATAAAAATGCCCTTGACCAAGCGGCTGTCCTGCTGAAGAAAACGAATCATGTGCGGGCAACGACCTTACATCCGGAGCGGCGCCCCGGACGGGATTGACTCAGCCCCAAATTTCGCAAGGGACATCGTCCTTTCAGTATAAATGGACAGCCGCTTCCGCCGTGCGGGCTGTGCGGAACGGCGCCAGTGGACGCTGGCTCAATACGGATAGCCTCCCGGAGGGCCGCCGGGGGGATAATATCCCGGAGGCGGCGCGATTGGGCCGGGCGGGGGCGGGTAGCCCGGAGCATAATATCCGCGCGGCCTGCGGCCGTAGGCTGCGGGAGGGACCTGGGAAGCGAGCATGCGGATCACGCCCGTGGTAGGTTCGCGGACCGTCAACGGCGCGTTCAGATAAAAAGTGAGCACCGATTCAGAGGGAATGACGATTCTCGGACCGGAGGACAGGGACGAAATTCCCGCGCCGCCCAGGCCGCCCAGCAGCCCGCCCAGCAGCGCCCCGGGACCGCGACCGAAAGCCCCGCCGACAAGCGCGCCCATGACTGCGCCGCCGCCGATGTTGGCCGCCGACTGGCCGCCTTTGCCCGGGCCGCCGCGCGCCCAGACGTAGCTGCTTAGCTGGTAATGCGTGTTGGCGACATTCAGGCCGGTCAACTGCAGCGCCAGTTGCGGCCGCCCCTTGATATGCCCAGGGCCGCGCGCGTCGATCACCATGCCGAGCACCTGCGCGCCGCGAGGAATCGCGATGGCGCCGTTCTGAAGCACGATGTCCTTCACCAGAATTCCGCTAAACGGTGTGTTGAGCTCCGTGTGGTGGGTGTCGATGGTCTGCATCATGATCACGTACATCGGCGTTCCACTTGCCACAGTGACCATGCCTGGCCGGGATTGCGTGTCATAGACTGGCGGAGGCGATTGCGGAGACTGCGGAGATTGCGGAGATTGCGGCGACGAAGGAGATTGCGGAGACATTCCATTCCGGTTCTGGCCGTAGCCCGGAGGCGGGGGCGGCGGAGCCTGCTGGTTGCCGGGCTGCCCGCCATTCTGCGCGCCACCATTCTTGCCATTGAAACCGGGCGCGACGGCGGGCACGGTCCCGATGGCGATCTTGTCGTCCACGTTCTTCACGCCTGGAACCGACTTCACCATGTCCTCGGCCTGGGTCTTCAATGCCTGCGTGGGGACAGTGCCGGTCAAGGTCGCGGTGCCGTCATGCACCCAGATGCCGAGGTCCAGCGGGCGCAAGGTGTTGGACGCCATCAATTTGCCGTTGATGTCCTCGGCAATGGCGCTGTCGGACCGCTTCCCGGCGGCTGGC
>JAJYVR010000118.1 GCA_021791935.1 Acidobacteriota bacterium | reverse complement strand
GCTGGCATGGGGCACGAACTTCGATCGCGAAGCCGGTGGCCTGGGCGAACTGATGCGGACCCGCGAAGGGGCGCACAGTTTGCCGCGCATCCTGCACGCCAACGGCGACGCCACCGGCAGAGAAATTGGCCGTGCCCTGCTGGAGCGCGTGAAGCATGAGCCGCGCATTCATCTGCATGAGCGAGTCACGACTCGCGAGCTGGTTGTCCGCGATGGACGAGTCATTGGCGTCCACGCGCTCGATGCAGCGAACGGGCCGCTGACGTTTGTCGGCAGCGGAGTGTTGCTGGCCAGCGGCGGCGCGGGTCAGGTCTACAGCGACACGACCAATCCAGGGGTTGCCACAGGCGATGGCATCGCCATGGCCTACCGGGCGGGCGCGGAAGTCTCCGATATGGAGTTTTATCAATTTCACCCGACCGCGCTCAGCGTGCCGGGCGCGCCGCGTTTCCTGTTGTCGGAAGCGTTGCGCGGCGAAGGCGCATGGCTGCGCAACCATCGTGGCGAGCGATTCATGGAACAATATCATCCGCTGGCGGAGCTTGCGCCACGCGATATCGTGGCCCGCGCGATCATGCGCGAAGGCATAGGAGAACGGCCTGGAGAAACGCTGCCCGTCTATCTGGATATGCGGCACATCACCGGCAAAGATCTGCACGCCAGGTTTCCCGGCATTTCAGCGCGATTAGCCGAATATGGTTTCGATCTGTCGAAGGATCTGATCCCAATTCGCCCTGCGGCGCACTACCTGATGGGCGGCGTACGGACCGACTTGCATGGACGTACAACCGTCCCCGGCCTTTTCGCGGCGGGTGAGGTTGCATGTACGGGTGTGCATGGCGCAAATCGGCTGGCCAGCAATTCCTTGCTGGAAGGGCTGGTTTTCGGTGTGCGCGCCGCGGAGGCCATGTTGCAGGACGGCCTCCGTGCGGAGACACCCATCGCTGCCGAAAAAGCCGTGGCTGCTGCTCGGGGCTCCGCATCCGCGGAATCGGACGCCAATAAAGTGTCCGCGTTGCGGGAACGTCTGCGCGGCTTGATGTGGCTCCATGCGGGTCTGCTGCGCGATCAAGCGGGACTGTCCACCATCAGGTCTGAACTGAATACGATGCGTCGAGAACTGCCTGCAGACACAACCCGTGAGAATGCCGAGATGTGCAACCTGCACACGGTGGCGGAGCTGATTGTTGCGTCTGCGCTGGCGCGGAAAGAATCTCGAGGCGCCCACGCGCGCACTGATTTCCCGCGGCACATTCCTGGCCAGGCCAAGCATTCGCGGATGACGCAGGGGCATGTCGACTTTATCGACTTTACGTAGAAGGGCTGCCAGAGTGCGCTGCTTTGTTCGGCGGGGCCGGTTTTGAAAGCAGCGACCAAACCGCAGTGGTCCCGACCGCAGAAGCGAGCACGGCGAGCGAAACCAAAATCGGGACAGTGATGAAATTGCTGAGCATCATCTTGCCGCCGACAAAAACCAGAATCGCAACCAAGCCATAGCGCAATCTGTTCAGCCGCTCAAGGACTGTTGCCAGCGCGAAGTAAAGAGAACGCAACCCAAGCACAGCGAAAATGTTTGAAGAGTACACGATAAAGGGATGATGGGACACGGCCAGCACGGCGGGAATCGAATCGGTGGCAAAGATCAGGTCCGTTGCCTCAATGGCAATCAGCGCGATGAAGAGAGGCGTGAAGCGCAGGCGCTTGTCTTCCCAGACCAGGAAGCGTTGCGGGTAGGGCAGCCGCGCCATAGGCGGGTGCCGAGTCAGCCAGTCCATCCAGAAGGGAGGGTGGTCCGGTCGAGAATGAAGGGATTTTCGCAGCAGATGCCAGGCGGTATACAGCAGGATCGCGCCGAAGATGTAGTTCATCCAGAAAAAGGTCTTCAGCAATTGAATGCCCGCGAAGATCATGACGCCGCGCAATACGATTGCGCCCAGCACGCCGAAGAAAAGCACTCGCCGCCGCTGCGCCAGTTGCAGGCCGAAAGCTTGAAACAGGACAAGAAAGACAAAAAGATTGTCGATGCTGAGGGATTCTTCGATGCCATATCCGGTAAGGTATTCCAGGGCATATCGCTGCGAAAGCGCATGGTAGACGACGAGCGCGAATAACAAGGCTGCCGTAATCCAAACTCCCGTGAGCCAATTCGCGCGTCGAGCCAGCATGCGTTCTTCGCGCGTTGTTCGGGTGAAGGCCCAATCGACGCCCAGCAAGCCAAACACCAGCAAATGGAAGACCAGCCATAACCATAGCGGCGCTCCGCCGAACATTCGAGCGTTTATAAAGTTGGCGCCGAGGGGCATGGGTGGGGTCTATTTCTGATTCAGTAAATGGATGGTCTCGAGAACGGTCTGACCGACCACCGTCAAACTATGCGCGCTGATTTTGTCCATGGTGTCCTGGGCAGTGTGGTGGTAGCCGTCCGGAAGCATAAAACTGTGCGGGCCGTAGTCGTAGTCGATCAGGTCGGCGCACGGAACACCGCGCTGGACGAAGGGTAGGTGGTCGTCTTCAATGGCATTGGTTGTTGCGAAAAAATAGGATGAGTCGCCCTCTTGTTTCGCGGCTTGATCCACCAGGTCCAGCAGCCAGGGAGTGGAATTTTGATCGCGGGCAATGTCGAGGTCCTTGTCGCCGATCATATCGACCAGCAGAAATGCCTGGATGCGTTTCAGCGTGCCATCGCGGTCCCACTTGGCGGCCAGATGGCGGCTACCATACAGGGAATCGGCAGATGACCACTGCTGGATCGCTTCTTCGCCGTCGAAAAAAACCAGCCAGACGCTATCGCCATCGAGCAAGCGTCCACGTAGGACGCTTGCCATTTCAATAAGCAGGCCGCTGGTGGAAGCGCCGTCGTTGGCGCCGACATAGTGAATGTCGCGCAGCGGATAGTTGGTTTCATAATGCGAAGCGAGGACGATAATGCCGGGCTTCTTCCCAGGAAATTTGACGATGAAGTTATGCATCGTCATCGCGCCGGCGGGAGTATTGGCGGTGAACGTGTCCTCTTCGAGATTGTCTTTGGCGAATTGCTTCTTGAGGAAATTCTCCGCGCAAACATGACCCGGACTGCCAATCCAGCGCGGTCCGCAGTCCACAATGTCCTGCGCATACTGGTAGGCACGGCTTCCATTGAAGGCGATGCGCGAACCGCCCCGGGTGTGGTCGTGAGCCTGGGCTGCGGCGAGAAACGAAATTGCAAGACCGCAAACCGCTACCAGAACCGTCAGACCTCGCGAGTTTGTCCAACGCTTCATCAAGCCTCCAGCTTCGCATTCTTTCGCCGGTTGCGGGCATCGGGGTGCACCATGTGGGCCACGCCGATGCTGATCAAGTAGAGCAGCAACATCGGTGTCGCGAACAGGCACATGCTCAGCGGGTCAGGCGTGGGAGTGATGATACCGGCAATAATAAAAATGACCAGGATCGCGTAGCGAATGTTCTTCCATAGCCAGCGGGAGTTGACAATGCCGAATAGCGCCAGGAAGAAGACGAGAATCGGCAGCTCGAACACAATGCCCAAGCCAAGGATCACAGTAAGAAACAATTCCGTGTATTCGCCAATGGTGACCATCGGCTTGAATTGCGAGCCGTAGCCAATTAAAAACTCGAGCGCGCCGGGGTAAACATATCGATAGCCGAAGAATGCACCCAGCAAAAACAGGCCGACGGTCGCCGACATAAACGGAACCAGGTAGCGCTTCTCGTTTTGATACAGGCCGGGAGCGATGAACAGCCATACCTGGTACAGAATAAACGGCGAGGCGACAATGATGCCGCCAAACAATCCGATCTTCAGAAAGAAATTGAAAGGGTCCATCGGATTGAGATAGACCAATTGCGTATTCAGGCGATGCGCGCTCAGGGCCTTGGTGATGGGCTCAATCATGAAGGCGGCAATGCGCTGGTGAAAACCGTACGCAACAAAAAATCCAACGCCGATGGAAAGCAGGGAATAGACGAGCCGCTTGCGAAGCTCCTGCAGATGTTCCAGCAGGCTCATGCCGGGCAGGTCGGCCCGGTCGCCCACTGCTGAGCGGGCGCGATCCAGCAGATCAACCATGAGTGACGTCCGCTATCGCGGGTGCAGCATAGGAATCCGCAGGTTCGTGAATGGGCGGTGGAGATGGATTTGCCGTCGCCCCCGCATTCGCGTCGGTTGGGACGGCTGGTGGCCCCGGGTTTTCGCCGAGATCGGACGGAGCCGTTGCTGCCTGAGCGATCGCGCTGGAATCGGAGGTTGCATACGGAGGCGTAGTGCGCGGCTCCGCGCCTACAGCGGGCGTGATCGATGGCGAGGCGGTTGTGTTGTCCGCTGCAACCTTGTCGTGCTGGATGTCGTCAGCGGCTGCGGGCACGGCCAGTTCTCGATTTTGAGCGTTCAGTTCATAAGCGTCCAGAGTGTCAATGTTCGGATACTGCCCGACGGGAAGCGTCTCTTCCGGGTAGGGAAGATCGGGCGAAGCGGAATCCGCTGCATCGGTTGGCG
This sequence comes from Acidobacteriota bacterium, assembly GCA_021791935.1. GTDB lineage: Bacteria > Acidobacteriota > Terriglobia > Terriglobales > Acidobacteriaceae > JAKAAZ01. The sequence continues at coordinate 5,948 of JAJYVR010000118.1, read as the reverse complement.
ACACGACTGAGGATGAGGTCGAACTGAACGATTCCAGTTCCTTGCTGGGCGGGGCAATCGTCTGCCGGTCCGTCAATTCAGCTTGGCGCAGCTCTTCTTCAATTTGAAACTTGAATTCGTTGCTGGCGCGTCGAAATTCTCCGACCAATTTGCCCAGTTGGCGCCCAATCTCAGGCAATTTCTTGGGCCCGAAAATGATCAGGGCCAACACGAAGATAAAGACTGTATCGGGCAGACTCATCGAGTTCCATCATACTGAAGTGGCACGCGGCCGAACAAACCTACCCAGGAGGAACGGATGCACGTTCAAATTGGATGCGATTTGCCTGAAAACGCCGATTCCAAAACCTAGCCAGGATAGGCCCCGGTGATGTAGCCCTCCAACTGCTCAATGGCGTGCGCCTGGCCGGAAATCACCCACTTCACCAGGTCGCCCATGGAAATCACTCCCACCACACGGTCCTCCTGACAGACGGGAAGGTGGCGGAAATGATGCTGCGTCATCAGGACCATGCATTCGTCCACGGTGTGTTGCGGACTGACGAAGAACACCGGACTGGTCATGATTTCGCGGACCTGGGTTTCTCTGGAAGAGTGACCCATCAGGGCGACTTTGCGCGCGTAGTCGCGCTCCGAGAGCATGCCGACCAGTTTGTTGTCGGAAAGCACCAGCAAGGCGCCGATGTCGTTCTCCGCCATTTTTTCTACCGCCTCGTAGACCGACTGCTCCGGTGCAATCGAGAGAACGGTTCGTTGACCCTTGTTCCTTAGCACCAATCCAACCGTGTCGGAAATCTTCATCTGACCCCTCCTGAACCATGGCTGTTACTTGCCGGTGCGCCCGTCCGTGCCGGTTGGCGGGTGCCATCGCGGAACAGAAATGCGTCCGTAGCCACTATATGCCTAAAGGTCGCGCAAGCACAGGTGCGGGTGGACGAGGAGATTTTCAATAGGAGGAAAAACAGGTCTGTCTCACGATTGGCGGTTTTGGGTGGTCACTCTGGCAATCAATTCGGCCACCAGGATTGGCGGGGAATCCGGGAGCCGGGCGTATTACAATCGGGTTACAGGAATTTTTCATTGGGTTGCATCCGACGCCCGAATGAAAACGTCCAATACGTGTTGCAACAACCCCGTGGATTGGGCGGCGAGGCCGATGGATGGCCGGAAGCCGCAGTGAACCCACTGCAACAGGGAACAGAAATGCTTTCAACATCCCCGTTCCACTGCCAGTAAGGCATGGAACTGAAGGCGGAAATAACGTGGCTACATTTGTCGAACCCGTGGCAACCATGCCGGTCGAATCCACGAAAGATGTGTGTTCGCTGGACAATTATCTTGCAATGCCAGACCACACGATGGATGGTCGCATCGCCGCGGCCCGCGCGCGCCTGGGCAAACAGGCCATCATCCTGGGGCATCACTACCAGCGGGACGAAGTGATTCGGTTCGCCGATCACACCGGCGACTCTTACAAACTGTCCAAGATTGCGTCGCAATCCGACAGCCGCTACATCCTGTTCTGCGGCGTGCATTTCATGGCGGAGAGCGCCGACATTCTGGCGCAGCCGTGGCAACAAACGGTGCTCCCGGACCTGAATGCGGGCTGCTCCATGGCCGACATGGCGGACATTTCCCAGGTGGAAGAATGCTGGGACAAACTGCACGCCTCCGGGTTGGATGGAGCAGCCGCCGGCGGTCTGGTTCCGCTGACGTATATGAACTCGACGGCCGCGATCAAGGCATTTTGTGGGGAGCGCGGCGGGCTGGTATGCACTTCCTCGAACGCCAAAGCTGCCTTCGACTGGGCATTTGCGCGTGGCAGTCGCATACTGTTTCTTCCCGACCAACACCTTGGACGCAATACCGCCTATGCCATGGGCATTCCCTTGTCGGAAACGGCGGTGTGGGATCCCTATCAGCTCAACGGCGGCTTGACGCCCGACCGGCTGCGCGCGGCGCGAGTCATCTTGTGGAAAGGACATTGCTCCGTGCATCAGCGGTTTTTGCCGGAACATGCCGACAAGGTTCGAGCCGCCTATCCAGGCATCCAGGTGATCGTTCATCCGGAATGCCGGCTGGAGCTTTGTCAGAAGGCCGATGGAATCGGCTCGACCGAGGGGCTGATCAAGATGATCGAAGATGCCCCGACAGGATCGATGTTTGCGGTCGGTACGGAGATCCATCTGGTGAACCGGCTGGGCAAGCGCTTTGCTCCGCTGGGAAAGAAAGTGATCACGCTCGACGAGTCTGGCTGTCTATGCACGACCATGTTCCGGATTTCGCCGCAGCACCTGGCCTGGGCGCTGGAAAATATGGTCGAGGGCCGGGTGGTGAATCGTATCCGGGTGAGTGAAGACGTCAAGCACTGGGCGGGCGTGGCGCTAGGCCGTATGCTGGAGATACGGGGGTAGCCGATGAAGACTTTTTCTCTGGAGGAAGCGCAGACGCTGGTTCCGGTACTGGAATCGCTGATGAAGAATGCGATGGAAGCCAAGAAGACGGCAGAAACCATCGCCCTGGAATTGCAGCAGCTCTCGCAGCGGATATTTCTGAATGGCGGGACCCTGGTCCATATCGCCGCCGTGGCGCAACGCCGCGCCCTGCAGGACAAGTCCGTGCAGCAGGTAAAAGACACGCTGGCGGAGATCGACTCGATCGGCGTACAGGTAAAGGACCTGGATACCGGCCTGCTGGATTTTCCTTGCCGGCTGGGTGAAGAGATTGTCCTGTTGTGTTGGAAGATGGGCGAGAAGGAAATCCGTCATTGGCACACGATGGAAGGCGGCTTCAGCGGCCGTCAAGCCGTCGATGAACGCTTTCGCCGCCCGCAGAAACAAAAACCAAATTGACAGGAACTCTTTCGAGTCCATAATTTGTCATCGAGCACATCCTGGCCGAGGCGAAGCGGCCGCAACCCTCTCTACTTTGCTTTCGCCGAGGGCTTGGATTTTGCCAGACCTTTCGCGCCCGCAAGATGCTTCTCAAGCACCGGCACTGCCTGCTCCGCGTAAGTCTTCAGAGCCGGATTCTCCGCATCTGCCGCTTCTTTCTTGTAAACGGCCAGGGCATGGGCGTGTCCGGCGATCATCTCCCGAACATAGCGACGATCGAAGGCGGTCCCCTTCAGTTTCTGGAAGGGGTCAATCATCTTCTTGTTGTGTTCGGCGTCGATTGCGTTGGGCGCATTGAGGCCGCCCTGGTGAGCGACGTCGTTCAGTTGGTTGAAGTCATTTGTATGATCGGTGACCAGCATCTGACCGTAATCCTTTACGGCCTGCGAAGAGGCGACGGTTTGCGCCAATTGTCCAAGGTTGGCTTCCACCATGTCGGTTTGTGCGGCGAAATCGACGAATTGCTGATCGGTCATAGCCGGTGCTGGAGCGGCTTTCCTTTGGGCCAGCACGGAAATCGAGCCGAGAGCGATGAAGCAGACAGCGGAAAGAATGGATTTCATTTGACTCCCTCACAATTTAGGGATGCTCTGATCTTGCCTGTTTTGTATCGGGGCTCGGCTTTACAGGCTGCCGCAGCCTTGTATCTGTGCCCCACTTCAGTCGGGCCGCAAGTACAGCAAAATCAGGGTGGGCTTTGCCCCTGCGAGATTTTCTATCGGCTCAATCAGAGTTTCCTTAGTCTTCATTCCTCGAATTTAGATGCTGGCATTGCGTATGGAGAAGGTATCTATCGACCGAATTCGATTCTCCGGCGAACTGTTCGCATGTTCTTCCCATTTGAGCGGCCTCCATTTGCCTCAACTTGACAGATGATAGGTATTATCTTCCAATAGGTGTTATGGAGAGTAATTCTTCTTCTATCGCATTCCGCGCCTTCTGCTCCCAGCACGGTCTGGCGGCAACCCATCAGCGCCAGATTTTGTTTGAAGTGGTGCAGGGCATGGAAGGCCATCCATCTCCGGAAGAAATTTATGCTCGCGTGCGCCGTCGCATTCCTTCCATTTCCCTGGCGACGGTCTATAAAAATCTGCATCTCTTTGTGGAGCGCGGGATTGTGGGGGAAGTCAGCCTGCATCACGGTTCCTTGCGGATCGAAACCAACCGCGCCGCGCATCACCATCTGGTCTGCAGGGCTTGCAGATCGATCACGGATTTGGATGAAAAAAGTTTCAAGCTGGAAATGGAGCATGATCGTGTTTCACCCTCTTTTCAGGTCGAGCGCTATTCCGTCGAGGTCGTCGGGCTGTGCCCGGCCTGCAAGGAAAAATCGTCAAGAATGACGACGAAATGATGTTTTTGCAATGGAGAGCTGTTTCCATAGGTAGCAGAAGTCTCAACCCGCAGGACCGAAACTCATCTCGCAGAAAGGACAATCCAATGCCAGAAAAGGACACAGTAAAACCGGGCGATGTAACGAAACGCGTCGGCGTGGAAGTCATTCGCGCTCGGGGTGTCGATGTCGAGAAACTTATCAAGATGCTCGTCGCCAACGCGGCGGCCGAGTTTGCCAGCACGTATTACTACTACACCATTCTCCGCATGAACCTCGCCGGCCATGAGGACTACAAGGAAATATGCGAGGACGCCAGGCTGGAAGACCGGGCCCACTGGGAACTGATCGTCCCGCGCATCTATGAGCTGGGCGGCCATCTTCCCAACGACCTGAAGGCATTTCATGACCAGGCCGGCTGTGCCGCGGCCAAGCTGCCGGACCCGCCCACAGCCGTCAATATCCTTACCTTGCTCTTGGAGTCGGAGCGCTGCGCCATCCGAAGTTGGAGCGCCGTCTGCGATATGACCTTCGGCAAGGATCCGCGCACCTACGACATGGCGGCGCGTATTTTGAATGAGGAAATTGAGCACGAGGCGTGGTTCATAGAACTGCTGGCCCACGAGCGCGATGGAAAGTCGATCCCTTCCGGCCATTTCCGCCGCGGCACGCCGGGCGAAGCGCCGTACAGCAAGAACCGGGGATTCTACAATCCATAGTGGCGAATATCGAAGATGACAATACGAAAGAGCGGAACTTTCGGGTGGTGCTGGAAACCCCCGAGGGTCTCCGCTCTTTTGCTTGCGGCGATCGGGAACATATATGGAATGCTGCCGAGGCCAACGGAGTGACGCTGCCTGCTATCTGTCACCAGGGCCGTTGCCTCACCTGCGCGGGCCTGCTGCTGGAAGGGACCGTCGAGCACGACCATCCGGATGTGTATTTTGCCGAAGACAAAATCGAGGGCTACGTTCTGCTGTGTCGCGCCATGCCGCGCAGCGATGTGCGCATTCGCACCCATCGGGAATGGGCGATGCGGGCCTATCGCATGGCAAAGGGGCTGCCAGCTCCCTATGCGTGACAAGGAACGCGCCCGGATCGTCATCCGGTTTGCCGGGGTTGCTGCACTCTGAGTGATTCAACGATTTCCAATTGCTGCAAACCTCGACTTTTCAATCTCTTCGGGTCTGATTCCCCGCCGCTTGCGGCGTAGTCTTTGAGGATGAGTGATTACCTGCACAAGAGCCACAACGTGACGGTGTTGATGTACCACTTGGTATTTCCAGCCAAGTATCGGCGAACCGTGATCGACGAACAGGTTGACGTGGTGCTGAAGGCAGTATGCGAAGAGATTGCAGAGCGGTATCAGTTGAAGTTTCTGGAGATTGGCACGGATAAGGACCATGTACATTTTCTGGTGCAGTCGGTGCCGACGTACAGTGTGACGAAGATCGTGACGATGGTGAAAAGCCTGACGGCACGAGAGATATTCAGGCGGTGTCCGTACGTGAAGAAGCAATTGTGGGGTGGGGAATTCTGGTCGGACGGGTATTTTGCCGGCACGGTTGGTAAGCACGGGGACGAAACGACGATCAGCCGGTACGTTCAGGGGCAGGGGAAGGAATATCACAAGCTCCACTCAGACCATCAACTCGCACTGTTTTGAGATACCCCGCCGCTTGCGGCGGGGTTCTTCATTTCGCCCGTCTGGTTCAACGTGG
>JAJYVR010000117.1 GCA_021791935.1 Acidobacteriota bacterium | reverse complement strand
CCGACGTCATTTTCAAATCGAAAAACGAGAGTTCTCAGCTAAAGTCTGTTCTATGTGATGATTACGACAGGCGATGCGATTTTAGCCGGACACTACTGAAACCTAGTCTTACTGATCGAAAGAACACGGGTCCCTGGCTGCCTAGCCGTATCAGTAATCCAACAGCAAAGATAGCCGGGATAAGTGAAGAAAGAACCAAAGCACTAAAACACAGATCGAATGCTCGCCCAAAAATCTGTCTGGCGAAGATTGAATCACGATTCGCATTAAGAAGTGCGGACATCTGGCGCGCTGCTGAACCAAAACCAATCGCAGCAAGTAGTTTTCCAACGTCGCCGGGCATTTCGTCGATGTGGCTTCGCCACTCTTCCTCAAAACGTTCCCTTTGTGCTTCAGGCAGTTTACTGACAGCACGCCGGACAAGGTGTTCAACAATCCAAGGCGTCCATGCATTGAACTCACGCGTTACCTGCCTACCCATAGCACTGCAGATGATAACAACGATAGCTGAGACGAAGCCCTTGATCAGTTCCATGCGAGTCCCCCAATGGTGGACTCCACTTCACGAAAAGCTGCCCGCGCATTGCGAGCACCTAAAGCTGTTACGCGATAAAGTCGCCGCCGTGGACGCCCCAACGTATGCGGATCGCCAACCTCCCATCGACTCTCTAACCAACGGGCCTGCTCCAACCGCAGCAAAATTGGGTATAGCGTTCCCGACGCTAACTTAGCTACGCGAGCGATCTCGGCCCCAGAAACCTCATCGTGCGGGCATGAAACGAGAGCTCCGAGAACCTTGAGCGTCTGCGTCGTAATTTTTAGTTCTCCCTTATCCATGCTTTGTACTCTACATAGGGTCTCGCAATGTGTCAAGCGTCCTCGTATTCGTCAGCCGATTGCAATTTATCTCTGCAAGGGATCGATGGGGATGTTGACGTCGGTGATGCGGAAATCCTTCGCCAGCGCGGGATGGTGTTTGGCGATGGCTTCATACATCTCCCAGGCGACGCGGCGATAGGAGATGTGGCCTTGCGGGGCGCTGCGCAGTTCGGCAATGTAGAGGGCCTCGGCGAAATCCATTTTGAACAGGGAGCGGCAGCGCGTTCCCAGCGGCAGCAGGTATTGCGCGGTCTCCTTCGCCTCTGGAATGTCCATCTGCGATAGCGTCTCAAAGGCGGCGTGCGCTTCGCGAACGGCCTGCTCATAGGGCTGGCGCAGATTGGAGTTGGCGATCAGCTCAGGCACATCGTAGTCGTGCAAATTGGTGAAGCTTTGCAGGGTCTGCACGCAGCGGCGATGGCGATGCATGTCGCGAAAGCCGCCAATATCCATCAGAATGTCGAAGCGCAACTGGTAGCCGGAAGAGAAGGCGCGCAGCAGCTCATCGTGCCGTCCGCGATGCTGCGTACCAAGCAGCAGCAGCTCATCGCGGCGCGGCGCATCCAGCGCGCAAACGCGCTCGCGAATCTGGCGATAGGAATAATGACATGCGCCGTAGAGCAGCGTCGTGACGATTTCGATCTCCATCGATTCGCGCTCGCCGCCGTCCAACTGGTTCTCTACCAGGTCGACCAGCGGTGAAGGCTGGATGGGCGCGGACTCCATCAACTCCAGCGCCGCCTGTTCCAGTTCGACCCGGGTTTTCTGGATGTATTCGACCGGAGCGGCGTACTTGACCAATGTGGGCGCGACCGCGACCTCGCGTAACAGCAACTCTTCAGCGCGCTTGCCCAGTACTGGATCGACAGCGGCAATGTCGCGCTGCAAATCTTCCAGCGCTGCGCGTTGCACGTTCCAGCATGGAGTGGCGGCAGCCTCGCGCAGTTTTTCTCCCAGCCGACGGACTTCAGCGTGGGGTTGCGACAGCAGGCGGGATACCTGCGTCTCCAGGGTACGCGCGTTCACAATCTCGCCCAGCGAAGTGTTCGCCGCCAGCGGCAACAGATAACGCGCACCGTCGAAAGCGCGGGCGCGCAGGGTGCGGTCGTAGGCCTCCTGCTTCATTTCCGCGGGCCTGGGAACCTGGGAACGCAGCAATTCAATGGCGCCGCGGGAAATTTCCTCGTAGCTGGCGAACAGCTTTTCAATCTGTCGCGTATAGAGCTGCCGCGCCTGCTGGTTGGAGCCAAATGCAGGCAGATACCAGCCGCTTTTTTTGAAGTCCTGATAGCGGGTGGAGCGCTCCTGCCCATCCCAACGCTGCTCATCCACCAGCACAATGGCCGCCAGCAGCGACAATCGTTCCACAGCGAACGCAATGTGGGCCAGGTCGGCGATGGAGCGGTGCCCATACTGGAAATAGAATGTGTTCAGGAACTGTTCGGCACGCTGGGCGTTCAGCTCTAGCAGAGACTGCTTCATGGAGAGCGCGGAACGGGAATATTTTGCCATCGCATAGGCCAGCACCTCTGGATCTGCGCCGTGGATGGCGTACACCTCGGTCGCGCTGGCATCGGAGCTAGGGGAAGCGGGGGGCGGATCTGAAGCGGGAAGTGGATCTAAGGGAGGCATGCTTTCTGGGTCCAATCTGTTTCAATGAAAGGCAGTCGACTTTCAGAGTATCGCAGGCCCGTACGGTCGTGGCATAAAAGAGGCGGCCAGAAGCTTTTGACGTTGGGCGAGCGGTAAAAGCGGGTAGTATGCGGTGGTGGTGCAGCGCGGCCCGCAACCGGGCTGAAGCGCTTGCCGGCAGGTGGACCAACCGATGGGCGACGTACTGACAATTGCGACCGACCGGCCATGGGCCATGCCGAAGCGGCCCTGGGTAATGAGCCAGCGCTGGCACAGCCTGCTGTTTGCCCATTGGCCGATTGCCGCGGAGGAAATTGGCCCGCTGCTGCCGCCGGGGTTGGTGGTCGACGGATTTGCCGGGACCGGCTGGGTGGGGATTGTGCCCTTCGCCATGGACCGAATTCGGTTTCGCGGCCTGGGCAGCGTGCCCGGCGCGCGCCGCTTTGCCGAGCTGAACTTGCGCACGTATGTTCGCGAGGAGCGTACGGGAACTCCCGGCGTGTTTTTCTTTTCGCTGGATGCGGCCAATCCAGCGGCGGTGATGGCGGCACGGTTGTGGTTTCATCTGCCGTACTACTGGGCGAAAATGCATGTTGAAGAGCGGCCCAACGGCTGGCTGCATTATGAGAGCACGCGCCTGATGGCCCAGAACCCCGTGCATTTTCGCGCCACGTATCGCGGCATGGGCCCGCAAACCGCCGGACGAAGCGCCCGCGACACGATTGAGTATTTTCTGACCGAGCGCTATTGCCTGTTCACGCACGATCGCGCCGGGCGCCTGCTGCAAGGCAACATCCACCATGCGCCCTGGCCGCTGGAAGCCGCCGAAGCGGAAATTGAAGTCAACGACCTGCCCCAGGCGCATGGCATTCGGCTGCCGGACATTCCTCCAGTGCTGCACTTTGCCCGCGAGCAGCGAGTGTACATCTGGCAACTGGAGCCGGTGCTGGCGCTGGCGTAAGTTCAGTTCCTATGGTTCGCCGAGGTGTGTCGCGGTTTCTTTCGATACATTTCCAAAGCACACGCAGGATGTATCATAAGATCTATGACAGCCGTCAGGCGCGCCCACATTCTGCTGCCGCAGGAACTTGTCGGCGAGATCGATGCGATCGTCGGGGCCAGAAAGCGCAGCGCGTTTCTGGTGGAAACGGCGCGGGCGGAGATTCGCCGCCGCAAGCTGTTGCAGTTTCTGGAATCGGAGGAACCCGCGTGGAAGGACCAGGACCATCCTGAGCTGGCAAGAGGCTCGGCTGCCTGGGTGCGTGGCTTGCGACAAGAGGGGAGAACACGCTCCGCCAAAGTTGAACGGCGTGCAGGACAGCGGAAAGCGCGGACGGGCAAGCAGAAATGACCTTGCTGCTGGACACCACAGTCTTGATCGACGCGCTTCGTCATCGTCAGGGACGCCGCGAGCTGCTGGCGGAGATGGTCCATCTAGGCCATACATTGGCGACCACCACGATCAACCTGGCGGAAATTTATGCTGGAATGCGGCCAGCGGAAGAGGCCAGGACTACGATGTTTCTCGACGGCCTGGAATATTATCCTGTAACAACAGCGGTTGCGCGGCGGGCTGGAAGGCTGAAATGGGAGTGGTCTCGAAAGGGCCGGACATTGGCCCTGGACGATATGCTGATCGCGGCGGCGGCGCTGGAACACGGCCTGACGCTGATGACGGACAATCGGATCGATTTCCCGATGCGGGAGCTGGAACTATATTCGCTGCCATAGAGGCGCCGGGTCTTCAGCCGTACATTGCAGAACGAATGTCCACGAGGAGTTGACTGCATGATTTCATTCGACGGCCGGGTGGCAATTGTCACCGGCGCATCGCAGGGTATCGGTCGCGCCTGCGCCGTGGCGCTTGCCAAGGCAGGAGCGCAGGTGGCGCTGGCGGCCCGCAACGCAACGAAATTGGCAGAGGTTGCGGCGGAAATTGAGGCTGCCGGCGGCAAAGCCATGCCGTTTGAAATGGACTTGGCCAGCGAAGATTCCATCAAGTCCGTCACCAAAGCGGTGGTGGCGCAGTACGGGAAAATAGAAATTCTGGTGAACAATGGCGGCATCACGCGAGACAACCTGATGCTGCGGATGAAGCTGGCGGATTGGAATGCGGTGCTGCAAACGAATTTGACGGGCGCGTTTCTGCTGACGCAGGCGGCCGCCTCCAGCATGTTGAAAGCTCGCTGGGGACGCATCATTAACATCAGCAGCGTGGTGGGAGAAACAGGCCAGGCGGGCCAGGCGAATTATGCCGCCAGCAAAGCCGGTCTGATCGGCCTGACCATGTCCCTGGCGCGCGAACTTGCCTCGCGGAACATCACCGTGAACGCCGTCGCGCCTGGATACATTTCGACGCCGATGACCGAGGTCTTGAACGACCAGCAGCGAAGCGCGATGCTGACACAGATTCCATTGGACCGCGCGGGAACGCCGGAAGACGTTGCCAGCGCTGTCGTTTTTCTTGCTTCCGATCAGGCCAGTTACATCACCGGCCACGTGCTGGACGTAAACGGCGGCTTGCACATGGGTTAAGTCGAGCGCGACTGGCACTAAAAGAATCTTGATGCCAGCGCGCATGGGCAGCGTATTGTTGTTGTGTGGAAGCATTCTGCGCACCTCTTCTCCCTTCACGCAGTCTCCACTTCTCCGTCGGCAAGGATGGGTCAAGATGAAGACAATTACTCGTTACTTTTTACTCGTCTGCATACTTTTTGGACTTGGCTGTCTGACTTCGACAACTGCGGAATCTAAACCGACCGGCAATGTCATCGGTCCGGAAAATGTCAGCTTCCCGAGCGGAAGCGAGACGGTTCATGGCGTACTCTATCGCCCGCAAGGTGCCGGGACCTTCCCCGCGATTGTCATCATTCACGAGTGGTGGGGATTGAACGATTGGGTGAAGCAGCAGGCGCAGATGTTCGCCGAACACGGCTACGCGACGCTGGCGGTGGACCTCTATCGCGGCCAGGTCGCGACCGATCCGGAGATGGCGCATGAGTTGATGCGGGGGTTGCCGCAGAATCGCGGCGTTGCCTATCTGCGGTCTGGCGTGGCCTATCTGAAGACTCTGAAATATGTGAAGCCGGACCGCATCGGCGCTGCCGGCTGGTGCATGGGCGGCACGTTTGCCATGCAGCTTGCGATTGCGGAACCGTCGCTGCGGGCGGTTGCCATCAACTATGGGGCGCTGGAAACCGATCCGGCGCAGTTGACGAAAATCCACGCGGCCATCCTGGGGAATTTTGGCGCGCTGGACCGCGGTATTACGCCGAAGGATGTTGCGGACTTTGCCGCCGCGATGAAGGCGATCGGCCATCCCGTCGATGTGAAAGAGTATGCCGACGCCGGCCATGCCTTTCAAAATCCAAACAATAAGACCGGCTATCGACCACAGGATACGGCCGACGCGGACCGCCGCATGTTTGCCTTCTTTGCGCGGAACCTGAAGTAGTTGGAGCGGACCTTATCGCAGGCGTTGCAGGATTTCCGGGCGGATCAGGTAGAAGAAGAAAACAAAGTTCGCCAGCGTCATCACCCAGTAATTGTTCTGATGGAAACGCAGGATGACGTAGATGCCGTAGCCGCTGGTCAAAAATGCGGCGGCCAGGGCCAGCGCCCATCCCCAGCGTCGCATCTTCAGCAGGCCAAGACCGGCCAGCGTCAACAGCGTCGCCACCGCCAGCACCGCCACGCGCGCGCCATGGCTGGCAAAGTGGCGGGTGAAGACTCCCACGACGCCGATGGTCGCCTCCAGCAACATCCAAAAGGCGATGGCGGCCACGCCGGGAAACCGGGCGGCGCTATCCTCCGGGCGGGGTTTTTCCTCAGGCTGGATCATAGGGTATGCAGATACGCCAGCAGATCATTCATCTGCCGGTCGTTCAGAACGTTGGCGAACCCGGGCATCATGTTGCGGCCGTCGGCAATCGCCGCGCGGACACGATCGTCATTGGCGGGCGCGCCGCTCGGCAGGTACGGCTTTTTGTAGAGTCCCTGCAGCCCCGGGCCGTGCAGCGGTTGCTCGCTGTTTGCGTTGTGGCATTGCGCGCACTGCTGCCGATAAACGGTATATCCGCGCATCTCCGTGGGCGTCAGTTCGTTCAACGGCTTCGATGGCGGGAGGCGATGGCAACCCGCGAGAAGGATCGCGGCTGCGCCTGCAAGCATTAAGAGTGGATTGACTCGGATCAAATCTTGTTTTCCCATGACAAATAGAAACGTGTTTATGCGGTCAGCAGACGCGCGCCCTGCGCGGTCACGACGACGGTGTGCTCATAATGGGCAGACAGCGCCCGGTCCCTTGTACGAATCGTCCAGCCATCATGCTTAAGGAAAGTGCGAGGGCCGCCCGCAGAGATAAGAGGTTCAATCGTGAATACCAGGCCCTCTGTCAAAATCGCATCGCAGCTCGGGTCCCGATGATTCGGAATCGTCGGCGGCTCGTGAATGGTGCGACCAATCCCGTGCCCGGTGAGGTCACGCACCACAGAGTAGCCACACCGGGTTACTTCTCGATGGATCGATTCGCCGACCTCATAGGCGCGTGCGCCTGGACGCACCCGTTGCAAGCCTGCATAGAAAGCGCTTTGCGCACAGTCGATGAGGTCCTTCTGCTGCCTGCGAATGGGAGGGACGGCCACAGTTTCGCAAGCGTCCGCCATATAGCCGTCGAATTCTACCGTGACATCAAGCTTGACCAGGTCGCCGGGTTGAAGCGTGCGTGCGCCGGGTACTCCGTGGACCACTTCATCGTTGATGCTGATGCAGTTGTGACCGGGGAACGCGTAGACGAGGTGAGGAGCGGAACGCGCACCGTGGCGACGCATCACATCGCCGCCAATTTTATCGAGTTCCAGTGTGCTGATGCCTGGCCGCACAGCGACCTTCATTGCTTCAATGACCAGGCGTGTTACGGCCCCAGCGCGTTCCAGACCAGCCATATCCGAGGGTGACTCAATCGACATGCGAAACTCCTGTACAGCAAACAGCCAATCCCAGAGTATCGCGCGTCAGACCCGGAAATAATCTGGCCGCCATACTTGAATGGCCTGCTTGATCTGTTTCTGCGTCAGATTTTCTTTCAGTGTCCGCTCGACAAGCGTGGAGACCTCGGCATCGGAGGCGAAACGCAAGGCGATCAGCTGACGAACGTCCAGCTCGTTAATGCGGGAACGCAGCGGCTCCGGCAACAGGGCGGCCAGGCGTAGGCGCTCCTCCAGCCGGATGACGCGGTCCTGCACCTTCAACGAGTAGGTGCGAAGCTTGAACAGCAGGATGAATAAGGCGAAGGCCAGGACGACATGCCACACGCTGCCGAGATGGGGGTGTCGAACCAGATGCACAATGCTGGCGATCAACGCGATCAAAAACACCGGCGCCAGAAAAAAATGAAACCAGGGGTCGAAGCGGGCGTGATTGGCGTAGGTTTGCGGTTTTGTTTCCGACATAGCGTCCTCCTAAGAAAAGGAAATCGACGATTCGGCCCAGGTTTGGGAACTGGGCGCATACCTGTTCATCATCGCACCGAATCGGTCTCCGCTGCTGCGGTCACAATGGCATCGATCGTCTTCGTGATGCCTTTGGCCTCCGGCATGTGGCCGTTGCAGAGGACCGAGACAATCAGCGTGCGTCCACTTTTCGCGGTCACATAGCCACTGAGCGCGTTCACTTCGTCCAGCGTTCCGGTCTTCGCAAAGACACGACCGCGCAACGGCCCGCGCGTGAATCGGTCCGACAGCGTTCCATCCACTCCGCCGATGGGCAGAGTGGCGCGAAACTCCGCTCTCCAGGGCTGTTCCGCGACGTACCGTAGCAGCGTGGTCAAAGCGCGGGGCGTGATGCGATCATCCGGCGAAAGACCGGAGCCGTCGTAGAAAAAGAAGTCCTGCGGCTGGACCCCGGCACGTAGCATTTGCGCTCGAACCACGCGAGCGCCTTCGACAATGGAGCCGTCTTCTCCGAAGTGCTGGCCGAGCAGGCGAAGCCAAATCTCGGCATGTAAATTCTGGCTCACCTTATTTGTCACGGTAATGTCCTGGAGCAGCGGGACCGAGGTGCGCGAAGCCAGCACGACCGCGCCGGCGGGCACGGCGGGAGCAATCTGCGCGACTCCGCTTGCTTGCGACGAATAGGGGAGCGCCAGCGGCCGCATCGCGCTTTGCTCATAAATCGCGGTATCGACCGAAGGACGATGGCGAGCGGTCGCTGCTCCTGTGACGGCGATGCCTCGGGCTTGCAGCATCTGACGAAATGCGATGGCGGCAAACCGCGCTGGATCGACCACGGCCAGCCCCAGGTGAGAGGGCGCGCCACCGGCAGGCAGCGTGCCGAACAAGCGAAATTCGCGTGACCCTAACGGACGATCCAATCCTAATGACGGCTGCGATCCGGCCACAGAAGTGCGGGCGTCATTCTCGACGGTGTAAAACGAACTGGTCACGTCGGGATTCCAGGTGAAGGTCACCGGATCGCCGGACTGCGCCCCCGGCATTACGTCGAGGTACACGATGTTGTCATTCACCGTCAGCGCGGAAATCGGCGCGCCGTAATCCCAGATGAGGTCGTCCCAGGCCCAGCCGCTTCCGTAGGGCCCTTGCGGGAAAGCGGTATCGTCGCCGACAATGTTGCCTTCCACCCGCTTGACGCCGCGCTGTTGCATTTGATCCGCGAGCGCCTCAAGCGCGCTCAACGGAGGATTGGGTCGCTCGGTTTTTCCGTTGTATGGATAGGCGCAGCCCGACATGCTGGGGTCTCCCGCGCCGGCCAGCGTAACATCTCCGTGGACCGTCCCCTGCGGGTCGGGCGCGCTTGCCGCCAGCACGCGGGTCTCGACGGTCGCATCCGCGCCGAACAAGGCCAGCGCCGTTGAGGTGGTGAGCAATTTCGCATTCGAGGCCGGAGCGAACAATTGCGCGTCGTTTTTTTCGTAGACAAGGCGGCCATCCAGGGTTGTGATCGAAATTCCCCAGTGAGCCTGCGCGGCGGCGGGAGCGGCTAGCAGCGCGTCAATCTGGTGCGACAATGTGCCCGTGTGGGTCCGCCGGACGCGGTGGTGACGATGCGCGGCCAGCCCGGTGAACGGCAATACGAGGACAACAGAGAGCAGAAACGTGTTGCGGGGAAAAAATCTCATGATGGGCGCGAGTGTAACATTTCAGCGCGCAAACTCAGCAGGGCCTGCAATGCATTTTTCGCGGTTCGCAGGCGCGGAGGAATGAATAAGATTCAGCTTTAGAATGATGTATGGCTGTCGCGCCACGACCACAATTCCGCTGGGCCCTGCGCAAGCGCTCACTCGCGCTGGGCGAACGAACACTGTTGGTGGGCGTGGTGAACGCGACGCCGGATTCCTTTTCCGATGGCGGAAAGTTTTTGTCGGCGACAAAGGCCATCGATCGCGCGTTGGAGCTGCTGGATGAGGGCGCGGACATTGTCGACATTGGCGGCGAATCCACGCGGCCCGGCACGCGACCGCCGGTTTCCACGCAGGAAGAACTCGACCGGGTGCTGCCGGCGGTGGAAGGCATTCTGCAAAAGCGGCCGGAGACGATGCTTTCCATCGACAGCTACAAGGCTGAGACCGCCAGGGCCGCGGTGCGGGCGGGCGCTCAGATCGTCAACGACGTCAGCGGATTTCTGTGGGACCCGGCGATGGCTGCCACCTGCGCGGAGCTGCGGTGTGGCGTGATTCTGACGCATACTCGCGGCCGCAGCCATGAATGGCGCACGCAACCGCCGTTGCCGCGCGAGGAAGTGGCGCCGCTGGTGCTGCGCGAACTAAAGCAACGAGCAGAGGCCGCGATCGCCGCAGGAATCGAACCGGCGGCCATCGTGCTCGATCCGGGCTTTGGCTTCGGGAAAGTTCTCGACGAAAATTATCCGCTGCTGGCGCGCTTTGACGAATTGCATACGCTCGGCCATCCGCTGCTGGCGGGCGTATCGCGCAAGGCGTTCCTGGGCAGAGCGCTGGCG
>JAJYVR010000116.1 GCA_021791935.1 Acidobacteriota bacterium | reverse complement strand
TCTTTCTGAGAAAGCGGCTTCTGCTTGCGATGAAAAATTCCCGCATGGGCCATGCTGCCGCCCAGGACCGCCAGCGTGCCTACGGCGACGCAGCGCTGCAGAATACGACGACTGGAACAACGGATGGAACGACTCATACTGCACTTCTCCTCAACAGACTTCTCGCTTGCTTGTAGTCCGGTGAATCTGTCTGCCATTTTCTCGTACATTTTTCCCGATAACCAAACGCTTGGCGTTTTGCTTCGCTGGCTCGCCCGCGGCGGCGCGTGCCATCTGCAGCAACTGCCGCGCATTCTCTTCCGGATGACCGTCGCCAAAAACCGCATTTCCTGCCACCAGCAGGTCGGCCCCCGCTTCCACTACCTGCGCAATGGTATCTTGGGCGATTCCACCGTCCACTTCCACACGATACTCCAATCCCAGCTCCGCGCGCACAGCGCATAAATGCCGGATCTTTTCCAGCGTAAATGGAATGAACTTCTGCCCGCCAAAGCCGGGATTGACGCTCATCACCAGGACATGATGCACTAGCGGCAGAATATCGAGCAGCAGATTGACCCGCGTGGCTGGATTGACGACCACCCCCGGCTTCATCCCGTGCTGCTCAATCAGTTCCAGCGAGCGATGCAGGTGGCGGCAGGTTTCATAATGCACGCTCACCCAATTCGCTCCCGCCTCGGCCAGCGCCGGGACAAACTCGTCCGGATCCTCCACCATCAGATGGCAATCGAGCGGCAACTTCGTCGCTTTGCGCAGCGACGCCACGACAGGCGGGCCGATCGTAATGTTGGGCACGAAATGGCCATCCATTACATCCACGTGGATCACGGTTCCGCCACCTCGCTCCGCGGCCTGAATCTGCTCGGCCAGATGGGCAAAGTCTGCGGAAAGTATTGAGGGCGCCAGTTCCACCACGGTTTCTTTAGTCTATCAGCGGCGCTCCAGGTTAGTCAGAGGGGCATGCGGTTTCTCCGCCGGTTTCCAGCAGCGTCCACTTCTCGGCGATGGCCAGTCCCCGCTCCCGACATGGCAGCAGAAAATACGTCGGATGCGGGCCGAAGATGTCGCTGACATCGCTCCCCGGCACGATACCCACTATGGGATAGCGCTGTATCAGGTCCGCGGGCAGCCAGGGCTGGCTTGGCAGAATGTCTTCCGGCAGACCGTCCAGCACAATGGCGTCGAATGTATTTCGATCGACTTTCTTGGCGATTTCCGCCCTCACCGCCTTGTCCACTTCGGGCAGATCGGGACGTAACGCATCGTGCAGCGCCGCGTTGTCCGGATGCCACTGCTTGCCCGCCAGCACGCCCTCATACGGATGAGCGGGAAGAAAGACGTCGCCGGGAAAAACGCGCAGCCACGAAATCAAATCTTCCTGTGAAGCGACCAGATCGCGGCGGGGCATAAAATCGTGCGGGTTATAGACCCAACTGACCAGCGGAATGGCGACTGCGGCCAGCAGAAAAACGCGGGCCGTTTCACGGGAAGCGACGGCGAACGCAGCGTCCAGGCGAGCGAACGAGATCCCAAAGATCACCGCCAGTATCGCGTAAGCCGGCATGGGAGTATTGGCGGTTGCGCCGCCGTGTGCCTGCAAAAACCAGCAGAGAGCAAACAGGGAACCCGCGGCCATCAAGTAAAAACGCGTTGCAGCGTTGGCCAGCGAAGGGCGAGTCCAAACCCACGCCATTCCGATCGTCAGCAGAGCCACTCCAAACGGCGCGATCAATTGCGAAGGCAGATAAAACACAGCCGGACGCACCAGCAAATCCGCGTTGGCGCGCGGAACGGTGAATGCGTAGAACCAGAACCAGCCGTTGGTGGCGTGATCGAGCAGGCGGCTGCACGCCGCCGTCATCAGCAGCAAACTTCCCACCCCCAGCAGCAACCGGCGAGGACGTTTCCAGTCCACGCAAAGCATGATCAGCGCGACCGGAAAAATAGTTTGCTTTGCCAGGAATGCCAGCGTCCAGATTGCCGCGGCAAAGACCGGATGCAGATAGCGTGTCGACAATATCGCCAGCAGCAGCAAAAGAATATACAAGGAGTCGAGTCGGCCGAGGTCGAACCATTCGCGCGTCCAGGGATACGCCGCAGCATACAGGCCCGCTCCAGCCAGTGCCGCCAGATGCCTGCGTCCGCGCGTGCCAGGAGCATCCAAAAAAACAAAAATGTACATCGCGGCCATCGAGGCGCAGGTGCTCAGCAGAGAAACCAGTCGCAGCGCCAAAAAGCGAGGTCCCAGCAGCCGCACCGCCCAGCCGGAGACGTAATAATAGGTGGGCGCATACATATAGGGGATGAAGGTAAAGTTGGGCCGCACGTAAATCGGCAGCCCGTGTGCGACACGCTCGGCCGCCAGCAGCATGGGGCCTTCCAGTTGCTCCAATGGAAATGGGTAGCCAAGGCGACCCAGGCTGGCTGCAAGAAATAACGCAATCGGAACCAGAGCGAGCACGGCCGTCAGCAATTCAAGGCGCGGACGCCAACGCCTCCAAGGATTCGGGGAGAGCGCTTCATCCACAGAGAATGCATCTTGGGACGGCTGTCCAGTCACGCGATGCTGCCTTCTCGCGACTCAAAACGGACGCGGCTATTGGCTGGCGCGATCATACTTCTCTAACCATAAAAGCTCGTCCCGAACTTTGATATAGCCGTGCCATGGATTGTTGGCCAGTCCGTGGCCCTCACCCGGAAAAACCAGAAACTGATGCGGGATCTTCTGGGTTTCGAGCGCCCGCTCAAACAAATACCCCTCCTCGGCGGCGACCCGAATATCGGCGCCTCCAATCACGTCGTGGACCGGCGTCTTCACCTTGTCGAACTGGAACAGGGCCGCTTCGCTTTGATACCGCGCCGGGTTCTGCCACGGAGTTCCGCCCAGCATCCATGCATCGTCGAAAGACATATCGTCGTTGCCCCAATTGGCTGCGTGTTCCACCGCGCCAGCGCCGGAAACAGCGGAGCGGAAACGCGTCGTCTGCGTGATCAGCCAGTTGGTCATGTACCCGCCATAGCTGTATCCGCCCACCGCCAAGTGGTCAGGATCGGCAATGCCGTCCGCAACCAGTTGATCGACGCCGGCAAGGATATCTTTGCCCGGCAGCGACACGATCACCGGCGAAATCTGCAACTGGAATTTGTCGCCATAGCCGCTCGATCCGCGATAGTTCGGACGGAAGACGAGCCAGTTGTTGTCCGCGGCAAGGATTGCCCAGTCGTACCAGTCCGCGCCGAAGCGGTCGCCATCCGCATCCGCCGGACCACCATGGATCAGCGTCAACATGCGCAAATGTTTCTGCCCGAATTTGCCCGGCGGGTACAGCAATACGCCTTCCACCGGCGTGCCGTCCGGCGACTTCCAGCGATACGGCGTCCACTTCGGCAGCGCGCGCTCCGTGAACAATTTGTTGAACTGCGTAATCGGTTTCGCCTGGTCAAGGTGCGCGGAATCTTCCGCCATGTACACTTCCGTTGGCTCATCGATCGCCGAATGGGTGAACAGCAGCCGCGGCGAATGCAGCGCGGTGTGCATCTTGCCGTAGCTGCCTGCAATACCCGCGAGTTTGCTGGCCTTCGCGCCATCGACGCTGTACATCTGCGTTTGCAGACCGCTCATTCCTCGCCCCAGAAGGCTGCCATTGGACTGGATGGAATAACCCTCCCAGCTTCCGGCGTAATCTCCGCCCAGCCGACGGAGTTTTCCCGTCGATATATCCAATCCATACAGCCGGCCTTGCACGTCCTGATACGCCTGCTCCGCCGATCCCGCCGCCGCGGGAACGGTAAAATACAGCGTCTGGCTGTCTCGGCCCCAGTGAAGCCCTTCCTCATAAGCCTGGTTGTGCGTCAGTTGCCGCGGCGTGGCTCCGTTCCCGTCTGCCGCAACAGAAAAAATTTCGTAGTCCGCCGGGTTTTCCTGGCGATTCAACAGCGAGCGGCTCTCAAACGCCAGGGTGCTGCCATCGGGTGAAGCGACCAGTTCCGTGATCGCCAGCGGGCTTTGCGCGACCACAGTCGCGTCGGAGGGTAATTGCGGCTTCTTGTCCGCATCGGATTTCGGCTTCGTGTCGGAGGCCAGCAGCGGCTTCGGCTGGGGAATGGCAGCGGCAATCGGCACTCTCAGGATGTCATCCCCACGCCGCTGGTCACGCCAGCGCACGGTATCCTTCCACTTCTGTTTCTCCGCGGTTTCCGCGTCGTTGGAAATGGGCTGTTGGGTCGCAACAAAAATCGCCTTGCCATCGCCCGACCAGGTATAGGCGTCGACGCTCAACGGTTCCCGATAGAGAGGAAACGCGCCGCCTCCATGCACCGGCAAAATCCACACCCGCTTGACGGCATCCTTGGCGGATTGGCCTTCGTCGATCAGCGGACGGTTCGACAGAAACGCGATGTACTTTCCATCGGGCGAAAAATGGGGGTCGCTGTCGTGTCCAGTTGTAGAAAGCGGCGTAATGGAATTGTCCTTGGCGCGCCACATCCACAAATCGTCGCGGAAGCGGTCCTGCTTCCAGTCGGCCCGCTTGGTACCGATGACAGCCGTGTTGCCGTCGGGCGAGAGCGCCAGGCCATGAATCTCGACGAAACTGAAAAACCCGTCCAGGCTGATGGGCGGCTTCTCGCCGGGGGTCGCACACCACGCAATCGGAGACAGATCGATCGCGACAAACAATACAACAAGGAGGCTTAGAGGATTGAGGAATGAAGACTTTCGGCAGCCATTCATAAGAGTGGAAAAAATCCTATCATAATCCGGGCACATCGCTGGCGGGTTGCAGAGCGCCAGCGTCCACGGCAACTTCCGAGGTGTCTTTTTGTCCGCAGAACACGCGAGAAATGCCGCGCAAGATTCGCGATAGAGGAAACGGCCTTTCCTCCGCCGAATCCACGGCAGATTTTTCATCGCGAAAGAAGATTTCTCCAACCCGTCGGTGCGCTGGCCGATAGTACCAGCGCGCCAGCAACGACAAGTGTTCGCTCAATTGATCCGGCGACGCTTTTTCAGAACGCGCCTGCGATTCCAGTTCTTCCAGAACTGCCTGCAGCCGCTGTTCGAGTTGTCCTCGGGCGGCCTTGGTCCCTGCGGATTGCACGCCGGGATCCGCGCCTTGTGTCACTGGCGGGGCCTCCAGCGGCGTCGGCTCCAACAGCGTGGGATGCGCAAACAGCGAGGTCGATCCGGCCCGCTCATTGGGATGCCTCATGCCCTCGACGGAATAAAATCCAGGCCCAAGAATTCTGCCGCCAAGCACCAGATAGATCGCGACGTGCGTGGCCTCCGTGCGCAGCGCGCGGTTCGACATCTTCTCCGGCCCTCCACTCGGCGCAGATATCGCCTGCGCCACCGCAGGCTGCACGATCACCGCGTCAAGCTCTGCCAGAGGATGCACCAGCGGCGCCGCCTGCTGGGCCACCGTCTTCATCTTTTGAATTTCCTGGTGCAGGTGGGCGGCCTTCTCAAAATCCAATGCCGCCGACGCTGCGTTCCGCTCTTTCTCCAGCCGTGCCACCGTCCACGCGCCGCGCGACGCGAAATATTCGCGCACCTGTTCCGCCTCCTCGGCATAGCGCTCATCGCTGCAGCCCTTGAAACACGGCGCCAGGCACATCTTCATTTCAGAGTAGACACACCCCGGAAAGGTCGGGTCCGGATGCAACTCCTCCGTGCAGCGGCGCAATTCAAAAAAATTCAACGAATCGTCGAGATAGCGTTCCGCCGTCGTGCGCGATGGGAACGGTCCGTAGGTTGTCGCCAGGGCGCGCTGTGTGACGCGATTGGTCACGTAGACGCGAGGATAACGATTTTCCCACGCCAGCCGCAACAACGACGGAGAACGCAAATGCAGATGCTTTCGCACCCGCTCGCCGCAGTATCGCCGCACCGCCTGCAGCATCAGCAGGGCCGTCGCGAACTCCGATCCCACTTCGGAGTAGTCCAACCGCACCGCGGTCCCACCCAGGTGCAGCCGCTTGCCTCCCGCAAACGACGGGGCCAGCAATCGATGCATTCTGCGGCGCAAATTGGCGGTCTTTGAAATGTACGGCTCGAGCGCCGGACTGCCATCGGACGCCTCCGGACCGAACAACGCGAAGACCGCCGGCCGCGCCGGCAGATCGTGCAGCCACGTTTCCAGGTCATTCGGCGGGATTGGGATGGAATGTTCCAGCACACGCTGATTGTAGTCAATCTGCGCGGGCTTCCATTAGTCTGCGAATACTTCCATCCGGCGCAATGGGGAAAGATGGATTCCATGCAACCTCCCACAGAAACCCGTCGGGATCGGAGAAATAGCCGGAATAGCCGCCCCAGAATGTTTCTTCGGCGGGCTTCAGGATTTTCGCGCCTGTAGCGGAGACCTGCGCCAGCACGGCATCCACTTCTTCCCGGCTGCGCGCGTTGTACGCCAGCGAGATTCCACTAAACCCATGGCCTTCGGGAGAGACAGTCGCATCCTTTGCGAGTTCGCCTCGCGGATATAAAGCCAGCCCCATGCCGCCTGCCTGGAAGAACATGACGCCCTTCGCCGCGGCCATCGACCGTCGCCACCCGAGACGCTCATAGAACTCTCGGCTGCGATCGAGGTCCGCCACTCCGAGGGTGATGAGGCTGAGGCGCTGTTCCATGTTGACTTCTCCGTCGAAGACGAATGGAAAGATCTGCCCTTACAGGCATCAATACTCGTCGATACATTACTGCGAGGGTTTCAAACTGCTGGAGCTGCCCGCGCTTGACTTGCCGGTGCTGGAATCGCCGGATGAAGAACTTGCCGAGACGCTGTTGGAAGAAGACGAAGAGTCCGAAGTCGAGGCCGCAGGCTTGCTGCCGCTGTCCGATTTGCCGTCGGAGGCGGCCGCCGATATGTCCGATTTCCCTTCAGATTTGCCGGCGGAGTCGGCGGCGGATGCAACCTTGCTGCCCGACTTGGCGTAGTCGTTCACGTACCAGCCGGCGCCTTTGAACTGGATGGCAGGCGCGGAAATCACCCGCTCCAGTTGGCCGCCGCAGTTCGGGCACATCGTTTCATGCGGCGCGCTGAAGCTTTGGATCTTTTCCAGACGCTGACGGCACTGCTTACATTCGTACTCGTATAACGGCATGCAAGGAAACCCTTCTACAAAACAAGCTCTCGAACCCCTGCTTTCGGTCCGCCATAGGCTCGGGCGCTGCATTTGAGATGCTACCGCAGGCGCGTTCGATGCTGCAAGATTGCCCTTGCTTCGCGATTCACCTTACGTCAGCTTGACCAACCGGACACTGGTAATCGCTTTCAAATTGCCCAAAGCTTCCATGGCCTTCTGCATTTGAGCCGGAGTGGTTTCGACATCCATGTGGACCACAGCCAGCGCTTGCCGTACGCCGTTGCCATCATGGCTGTCGGCGCGGCCCAGCGCGAAATTGGCAATGTTCACGTCGCAATCTCCCAGCGTCGTACCGATTTTGCCGATGACACCGGGAACATCCTGGTTGCGAAGGAACAGCAGGGTGCCATCCAGTGGCGCTTCAATGTCGATGCCATCGCACGACAGCAGCCTGGGACGTCTTCCTTGCCGCGCCGTACCGCTGACCGTCATACTTCGATGATCCGCATGCAATGTCAGCTTCAGCACGCTGCCCGCGCCGCCTGAGACCGCTTCGTCTTGTTGCTCGTGGACGTGAATGCCCTGTCCGCTGGCGATGGCCGATGCGTTGATTCTGTTCGCATGCCCGGAACTGCTGAGAAGGCCGCAAAGGGCCGCATTGCGAATCATTTCCGTGCGCATCTCCGCCATCGCGCCGGAGTACGCGATGTGGATGCTTTCCATCTTCGCCCCAAAAATTGCGTTGACGAATTTACCCAGCCTTTCACCCAATTCGATATAGGGCGCCATCGCTGTGTATTCCTCATAGGAGAGCGACGGGAAATTGACGGCATTCTGCACCACGCCGGTGGTCAGGTAGGCGCGCACCTGTTCCGCGATCTGGATTCCGACCGCCTCCTGCGCCTCCGCCGTTGAGCCTGCAATGTGTGGCGTCAAAATCACATTGTCGAGCCCGAAAAATGGGGAGTCCTTCAGCGGCTCCTTGCAAAAGACATCGAGCGCGGCCCCGGCGACCTGCCCGCTCTTCAGCGCAGCCACCAGGTCTTCTTCGACAATCAGTTCGCCGCGAGCGCAGTTCACCAACCGCACGCCTTTTTTCATGGTGGCAAAGGCCGCCGCGTTCAGCATTCCCTCCGTATCGGGGGTCAGTCCGGTGTGCAGCGTCAAGTAATCGGCCTGCTGCAAGACCTCTTCGATCGATGTGAGGCGTGCGCCGTATTCGCGGGCAATCGCCGTGCGTTCTTTCGGTTTCACCGAGACAAACGGGTCGTGACAGATTAGTTCCATGCCGAAAACCCGGGCACGACGCGCCACTTCCAACCCAACCCGGCCGAGGCCGACAATGCCCAGCGTCTTGCCGCGCAACTCAGTCCCCTGCAGCGATTTCTTTTCCCAGCTTCCGGCATGCATGGTGGCATTCGCGCGCGGAACCATCCGAGCCATGTCGATCATCAGCGCCATGGTCAGTTCCGCCACTGCGACCGCATTCGCCCCCGGAGTGTTCATCACCACGATCCCGTGGCGCGTCGCGGCATCTGTGTCGATGTTGTCCACGCCCACGCCGGCACGTCCGATTACGCGCAGCTTGGGCGCCTTTTCCAGCAGCGCGGCATTCACCTGCACGGCGGAGCGAACCACCAACGCATCGGCATCCGCCAACTCGGCCGGCAGGCCGTTCTTGATCTGATCGTGGGCGACAACTTTCCAATCTGGGGCGTTGGCAAATACGGCAATCGTAGCGGGAGAAACCTTCTCGGCAAGAACGACTTTCATATTTTCATTCCATTCTGTTGCTTCTCAAGATTTTTCGTTGCTGGGGTTCGGCATAAATTTTGCGGAGGGAACATATGGGTGCCCCAGGTCTCGATTTTGAGACCTGGGATTTCTCGGAACATTGCATCTGGATGCCGAGCAATTGTTAACGCACCGCCGCAATCTCGAAAGGCGCTTGCGCGGCGACGCGGCTGCGCTCCGCGAGCACGCGTTGCGCGGCGGCCAGCGCGTCGCCTAACTGAAACTTCGATGGCGGCAGCGAATCGACCGTCACCTGTTCCAGCGCGCCAATCACCGCCAGCGTGTCCAGCGGATCGAAAAAGCCGAGATGCGCCACGCGGAACAGTTGGCCTTTCATCTCTCCTTGTCCGTTGGCGACAATCGTCCCAAAGCGGGCCTTCAACTGCTTCACAATGATGCCGGAGTCCACGCCTTCGGGCGGCATCACGGCCGTCACAGCGGCGGCGGGAGCGTCCGGCGCGAACAAGCGCATTCCCATCGCGGGCACGGCGGCTCGCATCATGGCAGCACAGGTTTCGGCATTTTCCACCAGCGCCACGCGGCCCTTCGCCAAATCGCCATCGGCTTGCGCCGCAATGTAATCGAACGCTGCGCCTAGCGCGGCAATCAGCGCCACTCCAGGGGTGTAGGCGGACTCACCCTTGGCGGCCACCTTCCGCTCCTTGCGAAGATCGAAATAATAGCGCGGGTTTTTCGTGGTCTCCATCCGCTTCCAGGCGCGCTCGCTGACCGCTAGATACGCCAGACCCGGCGGGATCATCACCGCCTTCTGCGAACCGCCAATCAGCACATCGACGCCCCAGGCATCCATGTCCAGATGGGTCGTTCCCAGGCCGGTAATGGCATCGACCACCAGCAAGGCATCGCTTCCGCTAGAACGAACGGAGCGCAGCATCTCCGCCACGGCTTGAACGTCGTGGCGAACGCCGGTCGAGGTCTCTGTGGCCTGCATCAGCACCAGGCGCGTGTCGCTGCGCAGCTCGGCCTTCGCGGCTTCTAACGACAATGTTTGTCCATAAGGAGCGCTCACGATGTCCGGCTGGCAGCCAAACGCCTTCGCCAGTCCCGTCCAGCGCTCGCCGAATTTACCGGCGGTCAGCACCAGCACGCGGTCGCCCGGCGAAGTCAGGTTGGCGATGGATGCCTCCATCGCCCCGGTGCCGGAGCTGGTCAGCAGAACAACATCGTTCTTGGAGCCGACAAATGTCCGGAGCTGTTCCAGCACGCGTTGATACAGCGCGCGGAATTCCGGAGTGCGATGGTGCAGATCGGCGGCAGCCATGGCAAACTGCGCCGCTGGCAGCAAAGGAGTGGGGCCGGGAGTAAAGAGACGCGTTTTATGGAACATGCATTCATTCTAGAGAAAAAACAAGGGTCCTGCTGCGCGCATATAATAGAAAGATTGCGCTCTTTTTCTTCTTCAGACTTTGAGAGGCGGTGGTTTCGGTGAGCTTGACGGACAAGGTGCAGCAGGACATGGTGGCAGCGATGAAGTCCCGCGAAGTGGATCGCCTTTCCACGCTTCGCATGATGAAATCCACGCTCAAGAACAAAGAAATCGACAAACGCGCCCCGCTCACCGATGCCGAAGCCGAGCAGGTGCTGATCACCATGGTGAAACAGCGGAAAGATTCCATTGAGCAGTTCACCAAGGGCAACCGCATGGACCTGGTGGAGAAGGAAGCCGCCGAAATTCCGAT
>JAJYVR010000115.1:2010-10696 GCA_021791935.1 Acidobacteriota bacterium | reverse complement strand
CTTCCAAAAACTTCGAACGCAAATCGTCCGAATAAGCTTGCGCCATCGCTTGTCTTCGCGGAAATCGCCAAACCAA
The DNA here is from genome assembly GCA_021791935.1 of Acidobacteriota bacterium. GTDB lineage: Bacteria > Acidobacteriota > Terriglobia > Terriglobales > Acidobacteriaceae > JAKAAZ01. Next base: position 10,620 of record JAJYVR010000115.1, on the reverse strand, counting down.
ATTTATCGCATCCCTAGCATCCGGGATATAGCAATCTTGGTTCCGCTCTAACGCATCTCAATCGCCCGATGCAGTGTCATAGCCACCTGTATTTAAGGAACACATCCTCCATTCAGCGAACTGAGGAAACACTGCGTACCATCTCACGGAATGTAAACGGGGTTGACCTCCATCCATTCGCCAGCTTTCTTACGACACTCAACGTCTTGTTTGCAGTGCTGCCTTTATATGTCCGGGCAAGGAAGGATAATCCCGATTTCGTGATCGACTTCAATATCTTCGCGTGGGACAGTTTGGAACCCCCAAGCGATCAGCCCAAGGATCAGCTTCCGATGTTCGCGCAAATGAACTCCCGGATTCAGCGGACGGAAGACGCATTCGACCGCTATAAGGAAATCATCCGCACTCAATTTGATCGAGTATTTGGGAATCCTCCCTGGGGCGGCGTGCTCAAAGGCCCGCTGGCCCCCGTTTACGACACTCAAAAAAAGCAGACCTTCAAAAAGACTTACGCCTCCGCTGCCCAGGGAAAATACGATGTCTACGGATTGTTCATGCAGCGCAGTCTCAGGCTTCTTCGGGAGAATGGTGAGTTTGCCCTGATTACGCAAGGGACCTACCTGGAGAAAGAGTGGGCGGGCGGTTTACGCGCTTTACTTTCTCATAATGCGACGATTTCATGGATCGTCGATCTCAATCCCTTCGGACAACTTTTCTTCAAAGCGATGAATGCGCCTTGCATTACCGTTGCAAGGAACGTTGCTCCGGCACCTGGATCAAAACTTGGCGCTATCTTGTCGAAGCGGACGACGGATGTTGCTGGCAGCAAGGCCAACGAGCGGCAGGAGTATGTTGCGCAGATCATCCGCAAAGTTGCCGCGTCCATCGCTGCCACCCACGCCACGGCCACAGTGTCTTTTGCAGAGGGCGGTCTGATTCCGCAAATAACATTGCAAGAGACCTCTTCGAGCCGATGGAACCTCTCCCCTTCACGAGTGATTGCTGAAGCCAATAAAAATTGGTACACCGGCGCGGAGTTGCTGGAGGTGCGGCAAGGGGTCACTCCGGGAGGTTGCTTGGATGTGTTTCTGCTGGACGAGCCGGTAACAAAGCACCTGAAATTGGAGAAGGCACTTGTCCACCATGCCATCAAGACAAAAGACCTTGCGCGATGGGCTGTGGAGTGGCGCGGGCGTATGTTGCTCTATCCCTACCATAAGCATGGGGATAACTACGTCCCGGCGTTCACCATTGACTTGGCAGAGCTGAAAAACAAGAAATTGGCGAAGCGGTTGACCGAGCTTGGATTGAAGGATGCGCTCGATTTTGATTTGCAAATCGACGACTGGGAACGCGAGATAGTGCGCAAAGCGGGTGTCCAGCAGGAATCCGTTGTTAAGCTGCTACAGCATCGCGTTGCGCTGGGTCTGATCCAATACCCACATACTGCACGTTACTTAATAGAACACTACGAGCGCCTATTCAATCGAGTTTTTGAGAAGAAAAGATTTACAGAAAGTGGAAAGGGATGGTACGAATACCATCGTCCCAGGGACGCAAAAATTGTACTCGCAAGCGAGCGTATCCTTTCGCCAAGACTGATTCGGTCTGCCCGGTTCGCATTGGACACAAATGGCCGCTTATCCGATGATGCCTGTCTATTTCTTCAGCCGACAAGTAAGACGCAGAGGGCATGGAGTTCTTTTGCCAAGCAGTTGCAAACCTGTTTGGGCCGGGATGTAACTCGTAGGGAATTACTGACGTACTGCCTCTGCTTCCTCAACAGCACGGTCGCAACAAAGGCCCTGACCGAAGGACGGCAACCAACCCCCAAAGGTTCGTATCAGATCACCGAGCAGTCTCTGAGAGAAGTTCCGATTGCCCCGCCGGTTGGCAAGAGGGCCGTTTCGGAGATGCTTCGTCTTGCAAACCACATCATCGAGACGAAAGACCCATTCGCTGCGGAGCAATTGGCTGGACTTGAAGCGAAAATTGACGGCATCGTATCGGACCTTCTGAAAAAATCCTGAAACGCTGCGATGTGCTCGCGTTCGAGCGTCGCAACACAGCACGGGCCTGTGCGGGAATAAAATCGAGAAACAGCCACAAAACATAACCGGCAGGAGAAAAACGATGAACGAATCGGAGATGCAAGCGGAACTGGAACGTCTGCGGGCGGAGAATGCCCAGCTCAAGACGAAAGAGAAGGGCGGTATCAGCCTCAAAGTAAGCGAGAAAGGCGCAGTGTCGCTGTATGGCATGGGCCGCTTTCCGGTCACGCTCTACAAGGAACAGTGGCTCCGCGTTCTGGCGAGCGCAGCAGAGATTGAGGCATTCATCCGTGAGAACGAATCCAGACTGAAAACGAAGGAGTAGGCGGTTAGCCCCCGGCACCAGTCCAACTCTAGGAAAATCAAAATCTCATTTCAGGGGCGTTGCACGACATAGAGGGTCTTCCCCGTGTCTTGAGGATTGGCCCATGCTCTGCACACGGGTTTCGACCTGCTTGTTTGCCCGCGAAGAGGGTGTCTGGGGCTTTGAACGATGGGTCGTCACGGGCCAAAGCGCTTGACGGGCCGAAGAAAGCGCTCTACTTTCCGATGCAGAAGGTGGAGAAGATTAGGTTCAGGATATCGTCCGCGGTGGTTGCCCCTGTCAGAGCGTCCAGGCTGCGCAATGCGGAGTAAAGATCCAGAAGCAGCATTTCATGGGGAACTTCGGCAACGACCGCTTGTTCGGCGCCATGCAGGGCTTGCAGCGTTTCCGAGACCGCCTGCTGCTGACGCACATTGGTCATCAGCCCGCTCTCGAATTCTTTTCCATCTCCTCGGATCAGTGTAAGGATCGCTTCGCGTAGCACTGCAATTCCTTCGCCGGTCAGCGCGGAAGTTTCAATCGCCGCCGGACTTCCTCCGCGCAAACTGGCAACCTCGCTTCCGGATTTTCCGTGCGGCAAATCCACCTTGTTCCGCACCACGATGGCGCGGCGTGTGCGCATCTGTTCCAGCAGCGCGATCTCTTCCTGCGTCAGCGCTGCGGCTGTCGCATCGAGAACGAGCAATACCACATCCGCAGCGGCCAACGCCTCGCGCGATTTTTGAATGCCAATGCTTTCGGCTTCATCCTGCGCCGCGCGCAGGCCTGCTGTATCGATCAAATCGAGCGGAATTCCGCCCAGCGAAACTCGCTCCGTCACCAAGTCCCGCGTAGTTCCTGGCGTGGCTGTCACGATGGCGCGTTCGCGCTGCACCAGCCGATTGAAGAGTGACGATTTCCCCGCGTTCGGACGGCCGACAATCGACAGCGAAATTCCATCTCGCACGACCCGCCCGTACGCGAATGACGCTGCCAGCGCCTGCAGCGGTTGCAGGATCGCTTCGATCCGGCTCGCGATAACCGCCGACGGCATCACTTCAATGTCGTCTTCCGCAAAATCGATGCCGGCTTCCAACTCCGCGATCAGATGCACCAGCGCCTGCTTGATCGGCTGGATGCGCCGCGACAGCGCGCCTTCCATCTGCTCGGAAGCAATCTTTGCCTGGTACAGAGTTTGCGCCCCGATGAGATCGCGCACGGCTTCCGCCTGGGTCAGGTCAATGCGCCCGGAGAGAAACGCGCGCTCGGTGAATTCTCCGGGACGAGCGAGTCGCGCGCCTCGCGCGATGGCAGCGCGCACCAGCGATTCCAGCACCACCGGCGAGCCATGCGCGGCAATTTCGACCACATCTTCTCTAGTGTAGGAATTGGGTGCCTGAAAGAAAGTGACGACAGCTTCATCGATTCGCGTCGCATGTTCCGCGTCGTCGCACTCTGGATCGAGAATGTCGGCGAGTTGTGCGTGGGTGGGCACGAGAGGCCTCGCTAGTCGCATCAAACGCGAAGCGATCTCAACCGCCGCCGCGCCGGAGAGGCGCACGACGCCGATGCCGCCACGACCCGGCGGAGTCGAAATGGCAACGATGGTGTCGTTCTGGAGAAATCTTTCAGCCGTCTCAGTTGCTCCGTTTTGCCAATGCGTTTCGGCTGTTGCGTGGGGCAAGTTTATGTTCTGGATCAAGGCAGAAAACATAGAAAGTTTTGCCAATTTTCATTACGCTGGCTTCTCCTCTACCAAATCGAAGCTTACTCGATATGTGTAGAATGACACGCCATCCCAATGCTTGTTGTTCCTGAGAACGAGGAAGGCCTTAAAGTCTTCCTGCGCGATGTTCGCAAGGTTGTCTGGATGGAAGAACTTACCGTAATGTTCGAAAGCGGCTTTCTGTTCGGCGACTTTAAGCGGTTTTTGCGTGAGCCAATCGGAAAGGAGTAGAGATGCTTCTTCGAGTGTCATCTTGAATTTCCGTTTCCTCAGCATAATCTGTGGGTTCAAAGTGGAAGAAGGCAAGCGAGCATCCCGCGAAGCATCACCAGCTAACCGTTTTTATTTCAAATGATTACACGAATATATCAACAGGTCGAGCATCAAGCACGTCGGGACTTTCTTCCGGTCACCAGTTCCGCCGTCGAGCTTTCAGGATTTCAAATACCTTTGGCTAGATTTCTTTATCGTCTGGAGCGAGCAGCCATCAGGCGTACAATTTTCCGCAGTGGGGAGCATTCTTGTTTCGTCGTGCGTTGCTTTTGAGTCTCTTGATTTCTTCCGTGACCCTGATCGCGCTCTCCCGATCGGCGTATGCTGCTTCGCAGCCGCAGGCCGGCATGGCAAGCGGTCCGCCGTCCAAGGCGATTTACGATTCGCAGCACCGACCCATCACTGCCGGCGGTTTCGTCAAGACAGGTCCGGTTGTTTTTATGGATGTCGCCAAGCAGGCAGGCCTCACCACCTGGCACCACACCGCCGGCACTCCTGAGAAAAAGTTCATTTTGGAAGCCAAAGGCCCCGGCGTCTGTCTGCTCGACTACGACAACGATGGCTGGCTCGACATTTACCTGGTGAACGGTTCCACGTACAAGGCGCTCGACGGCAAGGAAGCCTCGCCCCAGGCGGCCCTGTTTCATAACAATCACGACGGGACGTTCACCAACGTGACCGCCAAGGCCGGCGTGCGCAATGGCCGCTGGGGCTACGGTTGCGCCGTTGGCGACTTCGATAACGATGGCTGGCCCGACCTCTACGTAACCAACTACGGAAAGAACCGCCTCTACCGCAACAACCACGACGGAACTTTCACGGACGTCGCAGAGAAGGCTGGCGTGACCGTTGGCACTTGGTCTGCCGGAGCGACCTTTGGCGACTATGACGGCGATGGCAGGCTCGACCTGTTTGTGGATGGATATATCCGCTACGACTACAAGAGCCCCCCAGTTTCAGGATCGAAAATTGCCGACTACAAGACTTGTCAATTCCGCGGCACGCCTGTCATGTGCGGTCCTCGTGGACTCCCAGGGGAACATGACCATCTGTTTCACAACAACGGAGACGGCACGTTTACCGATGTCAGCAAGCAGCTTGGTGTCGGCGATCCACCCGGATATTACGGCCTGGGAGCGTTGTTCGCCGACGTCAACAACGACGGCAAGCAGGACCTGTTGGTTGCCAACGACACCACGCCGAATTATCTCTACATCAACAAGGGGAACGGGACGTTCGAAGACGAGAGCCTGGAGAGCGGCTACGCGTTGAATGGCGATGGCCGCGAGGTGGCGAATATGGGCATCGCTGCCGGCGATTACGAGAACAACGGACATCTGGACATTGTCAACACCACGTTCTCCGACGATTACGATGTGGTCTTCCGCAACGACGGCACCGGCAACTTTACCGATGTCAGTTATGAGACTGGCGTTGCGGCGCCCACCATTCCCTTTGTCGGTTTTGGCGACGGATTTCTCGACTACGACAACGACGGATGGAAGGACCTGCTGATCGTGAACGGCCATGTCTATCCCAACGTCGATCAGCATCCGGACTGGGGCACCAGTTATGCGGAACGTCCGTTGCTGTTTCACAATCTGAAAAACGGAAAGTTTGCGCTGGTGCCCGCAGTGGAGGGAACCGGCCTGGCCGTTGTCAGCGTGGGTCGCGGAGCCGCCTTTGGCGACCTGTTCAACGACGGCAAAATCGACGTCGTCATCAACAACATGGACGGCGTGCCGGTGCTGCTTCGCAACGTGAATCCGGACCGTCATCACTGGGTGGAACTGAAGCTGCTTGGCGGACCGAAAAGTCCGCGCGACGCGGTTGGCGCGACAGTGTACTTGAACGCGGACGGCATTCGCCAGCGAGGCGATGTCCTCAGCGGAGGCAGCTATCTTTCGTCCAACGATATGCGTGTCCACTTTGGCATCGGAGACGCAACCGCCATCGGCAGCGTGGAAATCCACTGGCCCAGCGGCGCAAAGGAAACGCTCAAGCTGCCAGCCGTCGACCGCATTTATACCGTCACCGAAGGCAAGGGCGTCACCGCCGCCATGTGCGGCGGCGAAGCTTGCCCAGGGAGATAAGCGAAGAAAGAAGCCTTGTTGGTATCATGGGTTGCAATGCGCGCAAAGGAAGTGATCGCCGCATTTTTCCTTGTTTTTCTGACGGCGGTTCCGTCCTTTTCTCAGGCCGTGTCGAGCCGCCAAGCGCAAGTGAAACGGCGTTCCCGCTTGGCGCAGCAATATCTCAGCGAACGCCGACCGGACCTGGCAATTCCAGAGTTGAAAGTTGTCGTTGCACTGGATCCACAAAATTTGGATGCGCGGGCGAATCTCGGAGTCCTTCTGTTTTTTCGTGGAGAATATGTGGATGCCGCTCCTCAGCTTCGCGCCGCACTGAAGCTGCAACCATCTTTGTGGAAGATCCAGGCGCTGCTTGGAATGTCGGAGGAGCGGTTGGGCCAGCAGACGGAAGGCCGCCAGGATCTTGAAGACGCGTTTCCGCATCTGCAGGAAGAAAAAATCGAGATGGATGTGGGGCAGGCGCTGATCGACAGCTATACATCGACGGGCGATCTTCCCGAGGCGGCCACCGCAGTTTCAGCCATGCTCAAGCTGAAGCCGACCGATCCCGACCTTCTTTATACAGCCTTTCGTCTGTATTCCGACTTGACGGATGAAGCGATTTTGACCATGGCCATGACCGCTCCCGACAGCGCGCAGATGCATCAGATGGTGGCGCGGGTGCTGGTGCGCCAAGGTAACTTTATCGGCGCTCTTGCCGGTGATGCTGCGGACCCAGCATGGCGGCGTTGAGAATACGAAGCACGTCCGCTGTGCTGTTGCTGACTTGCGTCGCCAGCCTCGTCTCTGCATCTTCCCAGGTCGCTTCCAGTCATTCCTTGCAAAGCAATTCGCGAACCGCCGCTCCGTCGGCGGCAACGTCGTCTGGTTTGCCTCGATTGGTCGATATCGCCAAGTCAACGGGCATCGAATTTAGCCATCTCTCCAGTCCGGAGGCGAAATACGTGGTGGAATCGATGAGCGGTGGTGTCGCCCTGATCGATTGCAACCGCGACGGCTGGCCGGACATTTACTTCACCAATGCGCCCAGCGTGGATATAGCGCTGACCGGCAAAAAGGCGCGTAGCGCGCTCTACCGCAACAATCGCGACGGCACATTCACGGATGTCAGCGACGAGGCTGGCGTCGCTGTCGATCAGGATGGAAATGCCCAGGCCAACATGGGCGCCGCGCTTGACGATTACAATCACACCGGCCGTTTTTCGATTGCTATCACGCACTTCAATGAGCAATACACAGCGCTGTTCCGCAACGACGGAAATATGAACTTTACCGACGTCTCCTACGCCTCCGGAATCGCGCAGAGCACCACATCGTATGTGGGATGGAGCGACGAGTTTATCGACTTCGATAACGATGGCTGGGACGATTTCTTCTTGGTCAACGGCCACGTCTATCCGCAGGTGGATAGCATCGGCATGGACTCCAAATTCCGCGAGCCGAAGCTACTTTTTCTGAATCAGCGAGATGGAAAATTCCAGAACATCAGCAAGCAGGTGGGGCCCGCGATTCAGGAACTTTAAGTCAGCCGTGGAGTGGCGATGGGCGATTTATTCAACAACGGGAAATTGGACCTTGTTGTAGAAAACTTTGAGGGTGCCCGATGATTCTTGCGCCCCAAGGAGGTCCGCCGAACCACTGGATCAGCCTGCAACTGGAAGGGACGAAGAGCAATCGTCTCGCGCTGAATGCCCGCGTGACTGCGACGGCAGGCGACCTTGTGCAGACCAAGGAAGTGCTGAGCGGCGGCAGCTATTTATCGCAGAACGATCTGAGACTCCACTTCGGTCTGGGAAGTCATGACCGCGCCGACAAGGTGGAGGTGCTTTGGCCAGACGGAACGAAACAGACTTTTGTCAATGTCGGCGCGGACATTCGTCATAACCTTTCCGAAGAAGAGCTTAAGGCTGGGGGGATTTCTCTGGCAGCGCAGCATTTCGGATGAACGGCCACCAGATAAAACGCGAGAGCAACGGATAGTAGAGCCCCAGTCGCACTTCGCGCATCTCCGGATATACGGCACCAGCGACATCGCCATACAACTGCATCTGTTCGGCATATTGCTCTCTCTCTTCGACCAGAAATTCCTCCACCCGACCCGCGCCGTGGGATGCTGTCTTGAAATCCACAATCCACAACGCATCTGCACCACTGGTCATCGGA
>JAJYVR010000115.1:0-2000 GCA_021791935.1 Acidobacteriota bacterium | reverse complement strand
GCGACAAACATGCGATCGACGCGAATGGATCGCATAACATTTCGATGGATCGCGGTCAGCGGAATCTCGAACCCGCAAGGAACAACAACTCCTGGCCCCGGAGTCAACGGGGAAGGATGGTCGGCGAGAATCCAGCATCCGTGTTCGTCGCCAGCGACGCCGTGCAACGCGGTCACAATGCGGGTCGCCTCTCTTGCAGCTTCTGTGGGCGGATGACCGCTGCCCAGCAACTGCAACCGAATCGGCTGGGCCAGTGCATCGATGGCTCGGGTTTGCGCTGCCGGTTCCAAATTTTGCGCCAGGATGGTTGCCAACGGTTCAAGAAATGCGTGCAGCACGGTCCCAAAGACGCGCGCCCGCCACGAACCCTGGGGACGCTGAAACGCGGGACCCTGTTCTTCCTCGGCAAGATCGACGCAGGCTTGCTGCCAGTTCTGCTCTGGCGCCATGGGAACATCGGCGAGCACTGCGGGCGGTTTCCACTCCGAAGAAATACGCTGAAAGTTTGCCAGCGGAATCACTCGATTTGCCTCGCCCACCTCGCCCGCTGCAGCGATCGAGTCCAATTGGCCGGGCAATTCAAGCGGCGGCCAGGCCGTGGCGATATCCGGCGCGGCGGGCATCTCGACAATCTCTCCGCCGCCTCTCTCGCGGTCCAATGTCTCGTTCAAGTGGCGCGCAAAAACCGCTTCCGCAACCGGCCATGCCGTGTGCAGCAGCGTCTGCGCGGTTGCCTTGCCAAGCCCGCCATTCTTCTTCTCGCGGCATTGCCCGAACAGATGGACCTGCATCCGCGCGCGAGTGCAGCCGACATACAACAGCCGCTTCAATTCTTCCCGATCGCGTTCGCTGCCGGCCGCGCGTATCCACGTCCCAATGGCTTCTTCTTCCTCCGCAACATGCTTGATGGGCGCCAGCAGGACCCGGCTCACGGCATCGCCGCCTTTCTCGCGCGCATCCGGCAAGACCTGCTCCATCCATTCCGCCAGGCGCGAATCGTTTTTCCGCGCCGAACGATGCAATCCCGGCAGCAGCACCACGTCCCACTCCAACCCCTTGGCTTTGAACAGCGTCAGCACCTCGACCGGAGAATCCTCGGTCGCAACCGGCGGGGCATACATCTTTCGGATTTGCCGTTCCACCTGAGCGGCGGTCGGCCAACCGCTTTCATTTTCCAATTTGTCGAGCATTCGAAAAAATTCCTGGATGGCGGGCAAGTCCGCGGGCAATTCTTTTTCCGGAATGCAGGACGGCCCCCCCAACGTATGCCATGTCCGCTCCACCAAAAGCGACAAGCGTTCGTTGCCGGACTGTTCCTTCGCCGCATCCAGGGCTCGCAATACCCGGCCAGCTCGCTCCTGTCCGTCGGCGCTGAGACATGCGGCACGCTCGCGGAATAACTCCGCAACCGTCTTGCCGCTCCATTGCAGATCGTCGCCGCCGCACAGCGCCAGCAGGTCGGTCAATGTGAGCCCGCACCATGGCGCGCGCAACACTGCCAGCCACGCCACCCGGTCCGCCGGATGCAGAAGACACCGCGCAATCGCCATCACGTCCAGGATTGGCTGTCGATCCGGCAGCCGATCCATCTCAATGGCGCGATATGGAATTCCGCGCGCGCGCATCTCTTGCAGGATGGAAGCAACATGGTTCCTGGCGCGGACCAGAACGGCGATACTCGGCGGCCGTTCGCCAGTCGCAGGCTGCTTTCGCGCCCGCTCAATCGCCTCGCAAATCTGCCGCGCCTCCACCGCGTATGGCTCTTCTTCCTCCGGGGCCCCGTCTGCGCCGATCCCTTTCTGCGCTCGCCGCACATGCGGATGCCAAAACAGGCGCTCGGTTTCCTCCTCCCGATGCGCGGCTTCAGAGGGCTCAAACTCCACGGTATCGATGTCATCCGCCGCTTCATTGGCAAAAATCTGCGCGAAGGCTTCATTGGTCTGACGCACCAGGCTTTGCCGCGACCGAAAATTCGAGCGCAGACGGATGGGCTTCAATTG
>JAJYVR010000114.1 GCA_021791935.1 Acidobacteriota bacterium | reverse complement strand
AATGCGGTCAGCCAGCGGCGGCCGGATGTCCAGAAGGCGCCGAAGATCACCCACAGGATCCACGCAAGATGCAGGAGCAACACCAGAATGGCGGCCGTGTTGTCGAAATCTGCCGCTTTCATCGGCCTTCATCCTTCCTCAAATCGATTCTCTCGCAATCGTGGGCACACACTATGGTACGCGCATGGGTCGCCGGTGAATGCCAGTGACGGGTTCGAGGGCTGACTCCGGATCAGGCTTGCCGCGTACAGGCGGCTCCTGCTACGCTCAGGCGTTGCAAATTTTTCCGCGGAAAGGATCTCGTATGAAAATGAAGAGTCTTGCCGTACTCTCCGCCGTTCTGGCCATTGCCGGATTGTGGACCATGCCGCCGATCGAGGCGCAAGCCGACACGAGCGCCGCTGCCGCCACCACCACCACGCCGGCACAGGTGGTGGACCAATTGCTGAGCATGGTGGAGGGTGAAATGGTCCCGCTGGTGGAAGCCATGCCCGCCGACAAATTCAACTTTGCTCCGACCAACGGAAATTTCAAGGGCGTTCGCACCTTCGGGCAGCAGGTACAGCATGTGACCATGGCCAACTACTATATGTTCAGCGCGGCATCTTCCCTGCAACCGCCGGACATGCAGGCGGTGAAAAATCTGAAGACGAAGGCGCAGTTGGTCCAAGGACTGAAAGACTCGTTCGCGTTTGCGCACAAGGCCATCGCAACACTGGACACGGACAATGCCCTAGAGGTAGTGAAACCAGTCGATGGCGTGGACACACGGGCGGGAATCATGTTGTTCGCTACCGTCCACATGAACGACCATTTCGGGCAGATGGTGGAGTATCTGCGCATGAATGGCATCATCCCGCCCTCCAGCCGCCCCAAGGGAAAGTAGCGCGCGCGGAAGCCCGCATCGGCATCTGAGCGAGAGTCCCACCGATTCTCGCTTAGATGCACGCACCCGTGGATCAGGCCGCCACAATCCAGCCGCTACGCGGCGAAAGAATTCTGCTTCTTTTTTTCCATTCCGCCCATCGCGCTTTTGAAGGTGTCGCCGCGCATCCATGCGAACCGCGCGGGCTAACCTCGCACTCCAACTCAGCGTCCAACTAAACAAGGACGAAAATAGAAGTTCTAGGCAGAATGACTGCGGTCCGCTTGCCGACGTTGTGTTCTGGGTCTCCTACCTACTTCTCCCACTCGAAGGAGTTTGCCTCGCATGGTCGGTCATTGCGCCAATCCGAATTGCAACAAACCGCTCCACTATCTGCGCGAGGGGAAAGTATTTCTGTTCTCCCGCAAAAACGCATCGAAACAAAACTCGAAAACACTGCAGTTGCTGGAACATTATTGGTTGTGCGGAGCGTGCTCGAACGAATGGACGCTGACGATGGATGGAGAGAATGGCATCCAGGTGGTGGAAAGGAAGCGGCGGCGCTTCCGGACCGCGTATCGGGCCCCGTCGGCGGCGCCAGCGCTGTAAATCCTCATCCTGAATGTTGGGACATCGCAGACGACCCGTCAGGTCTTGGCGACGGGTGCGGCCTTCGATTTGCGGCAGTCGCCGCACCCGCCCAGGCCGTCTTCCCCGCACGGGCCGGCGCGATAATATCCGGCAAGAGAGTAGAAGCGCACCTTCAACAAGTCTTCCATCATCTTCAAACCGTCTTTCAGGTAGCTGATGCGGGAACGCTCGTCATGTCCCCAGGTAACGGGCACCTCGTCGATACGCATTCCTAGCCTCAAGGCGATATAGAGGATCTCGGGATCGAATCCCCATCGCTCAATCCGCTGGCGGATGAAGATGGTCTGGGCCGCTTCCCTGCGAAATGCTTTGAATCCGCATTGCGTGTCGGCCAGGGGAAGGTTCATGATCAGCCGCGTAAGCCAGTTGAAACAGCGTCCGAAGAAGCGTCTATACATCGGCTGGCGTAGGGTCTGGCGAGAGCGATCCAGCCATCGCGATCCAATGGCGACGTCGGCGCCGTTGGCAATGGCGGCGAACAGCAGCTCGGCCTCCTCAATGGGAGCGGACAGGTCGGCGTCTGTAAACATGACGATTGCGCCGCGGGCTTGCAGCATTCCGTTGCGCACGGAATAGCCTTTGCCGCGATTGCCGGAATTTTCGATCAGCCGAAGATTGGGATATTTGAGCGCCGCTGCCGACACAATGGCCGCCGTCCGGTCGCGGGAGCCGTCGTTGACCACCAGCACCTCGGCTGTCCAGGCGCGGGCGCGGATGCATTCCATGACCTGTTCCAGGGTCGCGCCGATGCGCGCCTGCTCGTTAAACGCAGGAATGACGATGCTGTATTGCGGCTGATCCATGGTCATCGCTTGCCGAATTCGTGCCGTGCAAATTTCTAGGTTGGAGGAGAATGCCGCTTGCCGGTCGTGGGGTCTGCACCAATTATGGTGGAACGGCGGCATTTCTGCAATCTCGACTGCCGGGCGCGGGGAACGATGGATGAGTGTAACCAACCGGCCTCCGGGTGCTACACTCGCCCGTATGGACGCGAGAACCGAGACGACACGAGGGCATTCCTTCTGGTTTTGGCTCAGCCTGGTGGGCGGGCTATTTCTGCTGTTCGTTGTGCTGCTATGGACAGCGGCATGGCACATGGTGCGATCTTCCGACGGCAGCGCCTCCGGTTTTGATGGATTCGGCTCCGGCAAGATTGCCGTGGTGGACCTGAAGGGCGTGATCCTTTCGGCGGACAAAACGGATGAGCAACTGGAAAAGTTCGCCAACGACGATTCCGTCAAGGCCATCATTCTGCACATCGATTCGCCCGGCGGCGGCGCGGCCGCTTCGCAGGAGATTTATCACGAGGTCCTGCGCATCCGCAACCACCACAAGAAGCGCATCGTCGCGTCCATTGAGAGTGTCGGCGCCAGCGGCGCTTACTATGTTGCCACCGCAACCGACCGCATTTATGCCAACGACGCCAGCATCGTCGGCAGCGTGGGCGTCATTATGCAGTGGATCAATTATGGCGACCTGCTGAAATGGGCGAAACTGAAGGACGTAACATTGAAGGCCGGCGCGCTGAAAGATGCCGGCTCGCCCACCCGCGACCTGACACCGGCGGAGCGGGCCTATTTTCAGGGCCTGATCGACAACATGCACCTGCAGTTCATTCACGATGTGGCAGTGGGGCGGCGGCTGCCGGTAAAAGACATTCAAACCCTGGCAACGGGACAGGTGTGGACTGGCCAGCAAGCGCTGGGACTGCATCTGATCGACCAGGCCGGCGGATTTCGCGTGGCGCTGCTGGACACGGCCCGCGCCGTGGGCATCAAAGGAGAGCCGGAGATTGTACGCCCGCGGGAGCCGCATCCTGGCCTGGTCGATCTGGTCCTTGGGGCCGACTCCAAGCTGGCGTTCCCGAATCCGGAGGAGTTGCAGTCCCTGCTGGAGAAGAGCCCCGGGTTTTATTTTCTGTGGCAATAAGTTGTTGCGATATCGATGCGCAAACCCCGCAACGCATCCTATACTCTGAAAGAGAAAGGGCCTGTTTATGACAAAAGCCGACTTGGTAGTGGACGTAATGCGACTGGGGGACCTGACGCGTTCCGACGCGGAGACGATCATCGAAACCATCTTCGATTCCGTCGTAACCGCTTTGCGCTCCGGCGACAAGATCGAAATCCGCGGATTCGGCAGCTTCCGCACGCGACAGCGCAATCCGCGCATTGGGCGCAACCCCAAAACGGGCGCGCGCGTTGAAGTTCCATCGAAACGGGTACCGTACTTCAAGCCCAGCAAGGACCTGCGCGACCTGGTGAACCAACAGGCGAAGGCTGCGGACCACCCTGTTCCGGCGCAGGATGAGCGCGCAGCAGACACCCCCACGGTCTAGAGCTGCGTCAGGGAACAAGAAGGCCTTTGAAATTCCGCCCGCTTCCGCCAGTGCGAGGGATTCACGAACCTGAGACAACTTCATACTCTGGATGAATGACGCCCGCGGGACGCTCGCCGCCGACGATGCGGACGCCGTATCATTTTCCATGCACCTCGCCGTCCTTACCCTGGAGCTGAAACTGGAATACGCCCGGTCGCTGAAAGATCGGCGCCAGTGTGTCCGCAGCCTGAAGGATTCGCTGCGCCATGGCTTCAACGTTTCTGTGGCGGAGCTGGACGAAGCAGTTGTCTGGCAGCGCGCCACCGTGGGGATTGCCGCTGTTTCCGCGTCCAGAGACTATCTGCGCGGCCAAATGCGGCAGGTGGAAGAAACCTGCATCCGCATTGCCGAAACCCACGGAGCGCAGGTCAGCGACAGTTTCGTGGAATTCTTTCCGGAAGAGTAAGACTTGCGCATTGGTTGATTGCGGTACAAGTTTGATATCCTCATTCGTTTGCAGCATTCTTTGTAGCAGCGGTCCGATGCAATGAAATCCAAAGGGGTGACACGATGCCGGAACAACGCGGACGCACCTATCACCGGAACCGCGTAGCGGAGACGCTGCGCGAGGAAATCAGCGCCATGCTGGAAGGCCAGCTCAGCGATCCACGCATCAACTTCGGCTACGTGAGCGAGGTGGTGATGGCGCCGGGGGGAAAATCGGCGCGGATTTATGTCGCCGTGGACGGAGACAGCAAGGACGAGGAAGACATGTTGGCGGGCCTGGAAGCGGCGCGCGGCTACATTCGCCATCAACTGCTGCAGCGGATGGGCGTACGCCATATTCCGGAGTTGTTTTTCCAGGTGGACCACTCCGAACCGGTACGGGCCAGAATCGACGAACTGCTGGGACGGGTGGAACGGCGCAACCGGCAAAAGGAAAAGCTGCAACAGCCGAACGCGGAAGCCGCCGCGATGGCCAAGCCGGCATCGAGCGAGCACAAATAAAAATGACGGAACTCACCACGACCGCGCGGCGAACGCCAGCAAGTCCGGCTGAACACGGAGGTTGCATCGACACGCCGGCGCGGGACACATTGGGCCAGCCGATCGCAGCGGTGCTGGATGCGATCCGGCAGCGGCGGCGTTTTCTGCTGACGTCGCACTGTCGACCGGATGGCGATGCCGTCGGGTCCCTGCTGGCGTTGTGGATGACGCTGAACGCGATGGGCAAGCAGGCGGAAATGCAGCTTTACGATCCCGTCCCGGCAATCTATCGGTCCTTGCCTGCGGCGGAACATATCCGCCGCTGCGCCGGCCTGGCGCATGGTTTTGAGCCGGACGCCGCGATTTTACTGGAGTGCGACAGCGTGGAGCGGTCGCGGCTCCACGGGCTGGAAGATAAATTTCTGATCAACATCGACCACCATACCAGCGGCACTCCATTCGCCAGCGTGAACTGGATCGATACCAGGGCGAGCGCGGTTGCGGAGATGGTGTATCGGCTGGCAGTCGCGGCCAAGGTAACGGTAACTCCGGCGATGGCGACCTGCCTCTACACCGCCTTGTTGAGCGATACCGGCTCATTTTGTTATGAAGGCACGGACGCCAACACGTTCGCGCTGGCCAGGGACCTGGTCGACATGGGAGCGACCCCGGCGCGGATTGCGGAGGACCTGTACTTCAGCAATCCGCTCTCCAAGATGCGACTGCTGGGCGCGGCGCTGGCAACACTGCAGCGCGAGGGCAGCGTGGCCTGGCTGTGGGTCACGCATGACGATATGGTCCGACTGGCGGCCAGCGACGAAGATTCGCTCGGCATCGTCAACTATGCGATTGGGATTTCCGGCGTCGAGGTCGCGGTCTTCCTGCGAGAAATGGCGAACCAGCGGATTCGCGTCAGTTTACGCAGCAAGAGCACGGTTCGAGTGACCTGTGTGGCGGAGCAGTTTGGCGGCGGCGGCCATGAAAATGCCAGCGGCTGCACCCTGGATGGACCCATCGACGCGGCCACGGAGCGCATTCTGAACGCGGTGCGCCAGCATCTTCATCTCCACGCCGCCGCCGGAGAAGCGTAACAAGTCGGGTTTCGCCGGCTACACGTCGCAAAGGTTGGTTGCCTGCAACAAGGCTGCGTAAGGATCGCCGGCGGGGACAAACTCGTGTGCGACATATCCGTGAAAGTTCGCAGCCAGGATTCCGCGCATCACGCCGTCCCACTGGACTTCCTGCCGGTCGTTGAGTTCGTGCCGCCCTGGGACGCCGCCGGTGTGGAAGTGGCCGAGCCATTGAATGTTCTGCTGGATGGTGTCGATCAGATCGCCTTCCATGATTTGCATGTGGTAGATGTCGTACAGCAGTTTCACATTCGACGAATTTACTTGCTGCATCACATCCACTCCCCAGGCGGTGTGGTCGCACATGTAATCCTTGTGATTCACCTTGCTGTTCAACAGCTCCATGCAGATGGTGACGCCGTGGTCCTCAGCAATTTTTTTCACTCGATTCAATCCAAGCACCGTGTTCTTCGCGCCTTGCTCGTCGGAGAGCCCGGCGCGATTGCCTGAAAACGCGATCACATTCGGCACCCCGGCTTTAGACGCCAGAGGAATGTTCTGGCGAAATGCGTTTTCAATGGCCGCGTGATTTTCGAGGCGATTCAAGCCCTGGGCAATCTGACCGCCGCCGGCGTAGCCCATGGTGCAGATCAATCCATAGCGCCGCGGAATTTCGTACTCGTCAGGATTCAGGAGATCGACGCCCTTGAGCCCAATGTGCGCCGCGTACGCACTCAGGTCGTCCAACTGGATCTTCGGATAGCACCAGCGGCACACGGATTGCTGAATCCGTCCTCGCCGCGGGACCGGAGGATCGCTCGCGGGCCACAACGCCGGCGCGCTTGTCGCCATCGCGGCTCCGGCGACGATTCCTTGCATCATGCGACGTCTGGAGATTCCCATATCGAATTTCCCGTCAGATTTAAACGATACATTGGACAGCCGCATTCGCGCATTCCTCTCCCAACAAAACGGTGTTCCTTTCGCGCATTTTCGCTTTCCATCGTCATTCATCGCAGCATTTGGTAGGCTGAGAAAGGTCTTCGCGCGCAAATCGATGCGAAGCCGAGTGCTCAGAGCGAAGTGACCGCAAACCGAAGCGACAATTGGAGGCAATACCTGCCAGGCGGAGCGTTCTGGCAGAAGCTCACCGCCGCGACGGTGGCTGAGTTTGCCACGCTGCTGGGCTTCACGACGTTTTTTCTTGGGTATGGGCTGGTCCCCTACCTGGGAGGGTCGGTGATTGGCCTGGTGGGAGCCGACGAGCCGCGCTACGCGCAAATCGCGCGTGAAATGCTGGCCCGGCACGACTTCATCACTCCAGTCCTGTATGGCAAGCCGTGGCTGGAGAAGCCCGCGCTGTACTACTGGCGGGCCATGTTCTCCTTTAAGGACTTCGGCGTGCATGACTGGTCGGCGCGGCTGCCTTCGGCTGAATTTGCATTTATTTTGATCGTCCTGATTTACCTGCACATGCGCCGGTTTCGTCCGGGCGGGCAACTGGATGCCGCGCTGATCACCGTCTCCTGCGCCGGAATCATTGGATTTGCCCGCGGCGCATCCACGGACATGCAACTGGCCGCGCCTTTCTGCATTGGAATGCTGGGCTGGTATGCCTGGTATGAAACCGACAAAAAATTCTGGCTGTTCGACCTCTATTTTTTTGGCGGCGCCGCCACGCTCGCCAAAGGCCCGGTCGCGCCGTTCATGGCGCTCAGCATCATTTTTTTGTTTGCAGCCTTGCGGCGGGAATGGTCGCTACTGCGCCGCACCATCTGGATGCCGGGGATTGTGTTGTATCTGGCCATGGTGTTGCCCTGGTTCATCGCCGTCCAGCATCGAAACCCGCAGTTCCTGCGGGTGTTTTTCTGGGAACACAATCTGGAACGTTTTGCCACCGACCGCTTCCGGCATTCTCAAGCCATCTGGTTCTATATTCCGATCACGGCGCTGGCGTTGCTGCCCTGGCTTGCCCTGGCATGGACCGCCTGCTGGGACGCGGTTCGCGATTCCATCGATGAATGGAAGGTCCGTCGCAATCCCGACCGATACATCGGAAATCCCAGGGCGGGCGATGCGTTCCCTGAATTTCTTGTGTTGTGGGCCGCGTTTCCCATCGTCTTTTTCAGTTTTTCTCAGTCGAAGCTGCCCGGATACATACTGCCCGCGTTGCCGCCGATTACCATTCTTTGCGGCGACTATCTGAATCGCATACGCAAGCGCGGGCTGAAGATGCCTCTGCTCACCATCCATGCCGTCGTGGTGGGTGCGCTGGTGGCGGCGACGCTGATGTTGCCAATGATTTTGGTCCATCCGCACCAATGGCCGCCCGCGCGCGTCATCGCCGCCGCTCTGATGGACGGAACGGCCGTCGTCATCGGGGTGGTGGTGGTGGTGGTGCGTTTTGGGATGAACCGGCTCCGTGTGGCGACGCTGGTGCCAGTGGCGCTGATTCTCGTGTTCCTGCTGGGAACGCGCAATGGCATCCTGCTCGATCAGAAATATTCAGCGCGCACCCTGGCCCATGAAGTCGCTGCCCTACCGGATGCGCCACGTATCGTTGCGGTGTACCAGGCCCGGCGCGACGTCCAGTATGGGCTGGGCTTTTACTTGAACGAGCGCGTTTCCAACTATCAGCGATCCGGAGTTCCACCGGAAGAACATCTGCTGGTGGTGCAGGATTTTTCCAGCCAGGAGGAAGAGCAGCGCTCCCGGGACCAACTGAAGAAGTTGTTGGCGGGACGACAATATGAGCCGCTCTTTTTCTATCGCCCGCAGGACCTGACGGTCTATCGGGTGAGCCCGCAGGCCCAATAGAACTCCGGCACGCATCGCTTGCGGCCGCCGACCGGACGGTATCTGTCGATGTACGCCTTGAAAATGCGGGCGAAATTGTGGATTTACGGCTTTCCGATTCCACCCGCAATGCCGTACACTCGCGCCATACGGTCGATATCGTTGGCCGCGCGCAATCGCGAACCTCGCTTCAGGATGCAACTGCGCATTTGACCATGACCTCCGCGCTCCAACTCGAATTTCTGGACCTGCGCCACTTTTCCGCGCAGCATCTTCGCCCCCTGCTGGAGGAGGAAAGCGCGCTATGGAGCCAGCGTCTTCACTGGGACTATCGCAGTTCAGCCAGCCTTGTATTGCAGTACGTCGAGTCGCATTTGCTCAGCGGCTACGCCGCCCTGGACCAGGGCCGGGTCTGCGGCTACGTGTTTTGCGTGTATGAAACGAATAAGGCGGTCATCGGGGATGTCTTCGCTTCGCGCCAAGCAGTGGACGAAGCCGCCGCGATCGCAATCGAACATCAGTTGATCGATCGGCTGCTGGAGACCCTGCTGCACTCGCCGGACCTGACCCGCGTGGAAGCGCAACTGTTGCTGCATCCGCACGACCTGCATCGCGGACCGTTTGAGCGGGCCGGGTTTCAACTGTATCCGCGGCTGTTCATGGAATTGGAATTGAATCCGCCCGAGCCATCCGGGGCCGCTCTTGCGGTGCATCCCGACGAATTTGAAGGCCCCGGAGGCGGTCGTTACCGGCGATGGAAGAATTCCGACTTCGAACTGTCGCCGCAACTGATTACCGCGTCTTACGCGGGACATATCGACAGTGGAATCAACGATCAATATGTGTCGCTGGGAGGTGCGCAACGATTTTTACACAATGTTGTGCGATTCCCCGGGTGTGGAGTTTTTGAGGAACAGGCATCCTGGGTATTGGCAGCGCCGAACGACGATCGGCTGTTTGGCTTGCTGTTGTGTTCGCGGGTGAGCGCCGCTGTCGGCCATGTGACCCAGATATGCGTCCTACCGGAGTTCCAGCGCCAGGGGATTGGGGAGAAACTACTCGATTTGTCGGCGGCCTCTATCCGCGCGAACGGATGCACCGCCGTGACGCTGACCGTCACCGAGCAGAACCAAAGCGCCATCAGCCTCTATCGGCGGCTTGGCTACCGTGTGCAGCACCGCTTCGACGCAATGCTGTGGGAGAAGCGGTGGCATTGATGGGGGCAAATCGCCCGCGCGGGGGACTTGCAGCCCGGGGCCGGTCCGCAAGGACGCCGGCGACGCTTCAGTGCTTGATCAGCCACATCGCCCAACTGGCGACAATGGTCCCCAGCACAAACAGGCAAAAGCAGTACACGCCATAGCGAACCATGGCGCGGGTCTCCGAGCGTTGCGTGATGCCTAATACCACGGAGGCAAAAAGAGCGAACAGCAGCACCGCGGTGAAGTGCGAGGGAGTGTACATTAGCGCTTCCTCCCCAACCGAAGACTGTGCGCGTCCACGGCGGAAATGAAGTTCAGCAGTCCGGCAACCACGATAAACTTGGTGCCGTAATCCGCCGTGACGACCTGCACGATATTTTGACCCCAGCCAAAGAGCGCGGACAGAATATACAGCGCGCCATTGCCCAGGTCGCCGACAAATCCCAGCATGTCGAGCAGTTCTCCGGAGTTCGCAGCATAAATCTTGCCGCGCATGGCCAGGCCGAGCGAAAACATGCAGGTGACGGAGACAAAAAGCAGCACTGCCCGGATCCATTTGCCTTGCATCAGGTGGCCGAGTCCAGGAACCAGCCATCCGGCAATCAGCACGATTCCAGCAGCATATCCATGAGAACCCGCGTCAGGACGCGCCGCATTTTCCCTTGTAGTGGTCTTCGGTGTGGACATCTCCAACGAATATACCAGTTTCGCGCTGTGCATTTGTCGACCGGCGCGAACGATGTCGTTGCGTTGCCGGCTTCCATGTGACTGCTGGCGGGCCAGCGCGTACATTGGATTGCGGAATGCCCTAGATGCGCACCAGTTCCTTCTGGATTCGGCCTGTCACCCTCGCCTCGCCGGGACGC
>JAJYVR010000113.1 GCA_021791935.1 Acidobacteriota bacterium | reverse complement strand
CCACCAAGACACAAGGGGAGTCGAAATCACCAGCACCGTGATGAGCCCAATGGCGGCAAGCAGCCGATAGAGCCATCGGGCGAGCCTGCGCACAATGGTCATGCAACGGCGTCCTCAGAGCGCTCCACCATCTTACCGGGCATTCGCCTTCGCCTTGTGGGTGGATAGAACGGATTCGAGGATCTCCGTCAGTTCCGACGCGACTGCTTCCCAGCTTCGGCCCCATTGTGCGGAGATTGCCTTGGCATCCCAGGTTCTATCAAGGACTGATGTAAGGGCCGCGGCCAGTGCCCCGGAATCGCGAGGGGGTATCAGGTACCCGCATTTGTCGCTCATGATCTCCGGGATGCCGCCGACGTGTGTGGCAACCACAGGTCGGCCACATGCGAGCGCCTCCAGGATAACGTTGGGGCAGCCTTCCATATAACTTGGCAGGGTCACTAGATCGGCCGCAGCCATCCAGCCGGCAACCTCGTCAAAGGTGCAACCGCGTAACGCATGAATATAGCCGGCTGCGTCTTTGGCTTTGATCGCGTTCTCGATCAGGGGCCTGTCTGGCCCATCGCCGACCATATATACATGCAGATTGGGCCGTGCTGAATGCAGTGCCGCCGCCGCTTCCACCAGTTCGAGAAGTCCCTTCTTCGGATCCATGCGCCCAATGTAGACAATCGCTTCCGAAGTCGGATCGATGTGCAGCTTCTTTCTCGCTTCAACGCGGTCCCTGACGCGGAAGACGGAAAGATCGCAGCCGCTGACGAGGGCTCGCGTTTTCTCCGGCGGCGCGCCCTTGGCGACACATCTTTGGCGCAGATCTTCGCTGATCCCCAGCACAAAATCCGCTTCGCGCAGGACGGTGCGTGTGTGCATCGCTGAAAACCGGTCCCCGATGCTGTGAACATCGGATCCGACGCCCATGACGATGACGGGAACGGAGAGTGCTTTGCCCATCTTGACCGCGGCATACCCATCGGGGTAGAGAAAATAGCTGAAAATAATATCGGGAGCGAAGTTGCGAACGTGGGGCAGCAGGACGCGAGCAACGTTCCAACCGTTGAACGGACGGGAGACCATGGGCAGCACGGGATAGTCGTAATAGCCAGCCTTCACATCCGGAAGGTTGAAGGAACTGTCGAGCCCGCTGTACGTGCGGCTCCGCGGCTTCAGCAGCGATGGATACGCGGCGTGGGGATAGAAGACCTGCACCTCGCATTGGCTTGCAAGGACGCGCAACGTCTGATAGGCAGGCCGCCCTTTCGTGGGCTCTCCCGAACTTGGAAAATGCGCGGTGACCACCGCAATCTTAGGCACCGCTACTATACCTTTCCACCGATTTCGACAGTCGTCGGTTGGGCTTCGGCTTCGCGCTGCCGACCGACGATGGAGTGCAGCAAGCGGGCGTAGCGCTGCGCCAGGGCCTTGCGTTCATACCGCGCTATCTTTTCCAAATCGGGCTGAAATGCGCTAGCGAGCGATTTGCCGCGAGCTGCGGCGTCGATGAAAAGCTGGCGGATACCCTCGACATCGCGGTTCCCAGCCCACCATCCAGCTCGCAACTCATCGAACAGGCGACGCGTTTCGCCCTCCGGATGAATTGCTCCGAGAATGGGCTTACCTCCACCAACGTAATCGTAGAATTTACCTCCAACGTTAAGCGGGTCGTGATTGATCAGCAAAACGTAATCTGTCTCATTCATCGCAGCCAGCGCTTCACGTTGCGGCAGGAAGCCTCTCAGTTCCACCATGTCGCCGAGTTGCAGGAGGGCCTCACGGAAACGGGGCTCCTCGATATGGCCGATAAAGCGAAGCCGGAATCGAGACTTCACTTCCGCAGGCAACGACTGGAAAGCCTGAATCAGAGTGGTTGGCTCTGTTGAGGTGTACACCGTTCCAACATAGGTGACGATGATTTCGCCTTCGCCATCAGATGCGGGGAACGAAGCAAAGCGTTGCAATCTTGTGGCGTCGAACCCATTCGGGACCAGATGAAACTTGCTGTCCGGCTCCTGCGGATACCGGCTGCGGATCTCGCGTCGCGCCGCCTCCGTCACCGCAACCACTGCGGTTGCATTCCTCACAGCGCTGGCCTCGGCCCTCTCAGCTATTTTGCGGCTTCGCTCGCTGGAGGTGAACAGGAAACTGACGAGATCGAAGTTGGTCGTGAGCCACTCATCCCGGAAGTCGATTACGATGGCGAGGCGAGGAAACTCCTTCCGGAGCTTCTCGACCAGAAGAAGGGTGGAGAAAGGAGGCGCCGTGATGAGGACAACGTCGATGTTCCGCGCCTTGACGATACGGCGCGCGGCGCGCGTGAGCGCCGGGAGCCAAGTCACCTGCGGGTCAGGCTGGAGGGCGTTCTGTAGAATTCGCTTCAGAAACCCAGGCTTGCTGGGGCCAGATGAACTGGCGCCCCCACCGGCAGCCGGCTTCGATCGCGAGACCAGCCTCTTGAGACGCTTCCTGATGCCAAAGGGCAGGTCCAGCGTTAAGGCCCGATGAATGGTGACTTGGCTGGGGATATCCTTCAGCAAAGTAGGCTCGGAGCCAACTGCGGAGGCATTGCGCGCGGTCAGCACATCGAGCCGGATTTCTTCAGCGGGAAAATATCGTGCCAGGCTGGAGGCCCGCATCACTCCTGTGCCTCCCATCGGAGGAAACGCATAAGAAACCAAAAGAACATTGAGTGTGTTCATCGGCTGCCTTCTGTGAAACAAATCCCCGCGGGAGAGACTGTCTTGTTATGAAAAATCAGCGCCTCGGCAGCCTGAAACATTTGCCAGGCCGTCGCCCAGTGGATCTTGATCGCTCGCCGCTCCGCTTCTTCCGCCAGCCACCGAAACAAGCTGCCTAGACCCCCGTTCAGCAGCGGGTCGAGGTTCCTCTCCGCAGCTCCGTGGGTGTAAAGCTTCAGAAAAAGGTCGTCGCCAATCGTAGGAGCAAGGTCGAACCACCGATGAACTCGATCAGGAGTCGGCATGTCGTAGCCCGCAATCTCTCCCGTCTCGACTCGCGGTTTCATCCGTTCTCCAAAACGCAGGCCAAGCGGGCCAGTAATCAGCAGCAAGTCGCCGCGCTGTCCTCCGCCAACCGTGGCTTCGACTCCGCGATCGAAGGACCTCGGGCGATGATCGGAATTGTTGGTGCACCAGTAAATCTGGTTCACAACCCGTCCCTGGGTCGGAGAGGGGGCCGACGGCATGGTGAAATCGGCATAGCAGCCCAGATCGCGCAACAAAGCAATTTCTCCATCCAGGCCGCAAGCCTTGCCATCCGGACGCGAGTTGTCCAGGGCCCAGTTCCCATGGACAAAACCGAAGACGGTTCGGCCGTCCCGCTGGCGAAGAAGGCCATGGTCGCAGGTCAGGCGTTCGCAAAATTCAGTAATTTTTTGAACGAAGGACTCGCGCCGCTCATTGTCGTGATGCATGTGCACTTCCACGTCGCCGACGCCCAGGCGTACCATCTCGGCGATACCGTCGAGCATATCTCGTCGATACTCCTCTTGCGGGTAGAAAAAGCTGTACTGTGGGCACTGGCCCGCGGCGTCTCGGGGAGCGTCCCCCGCAATGCGCGGCCACTTGTCGCGCCATTGCGCAACCCGGTCAAGCGCATCTTCGACAGACGCGCCCATGCCTAGCGGTTCGTAGTGGTCGGCGATGGCAACCCAGGCGCGCTTCGGCTTTGAGGGTCGCATGCGTTTCCGCACGCTGTCCTTCAGGTATGGTAAAAGCCAGATTTCTGCGTGGCGAGGAAGGTTCATTGACGGGTCTCGGTGTTAGCTGTTGTCGAAGCTGCTGGAAGGCACGCTTCGTGGGGTCGGCCTTTTCATCTTTGTCAAAACATCCTGTATCGGTAGCTGGAAATTCTTTTTCGTGCCATTGACGGCACAGCGCTAAGGAATCAGCCGAGTAAGAATATCGGCAATTCGTTCCGACGCTTTACCGTCCCATAGCGGCGGCCTGCACTCATGCTTGCGGCCGGCGTTCAGGGCATCGTCAAACCGCGACCGGAGCAAATTCCAATTACGCCCGATCAAGACATTTGTGCCCTGGGTCACGGTGATCGGCCGCTCCGTATTCTCACGCAACGTCAGGCACGGCGTACCCAGATAGGTGGTCTCCTCCTGTATACCACCCGAGTCCGTGATCACAACCGTGGCATTCTTCTGGAGAGCAAGAAACTCCAGGTATCCAAGCGGATCGATCACGCGAAGATGCGGGCTGCACCGCTCCAACTGCGCCGACCATTTCTGACGAGTTCTCGGATGGACCGGAAAAATCAAGGGGAGTTTCTCGCTCAAGCTGTCAAGCACCTGCAACATCGGCAAAAAAGTCGACTCCTCATCGACATTTGCTGGACGATGAAGAGTGACCAATCCAAAAGCGTTCAGCGATAGCTTGTCTTTGAGTTCCGGAAAGATATCGTCAGCCTTCGGCAGGAATTGAATGAGGGTATCGATCATCACATTGCCAACCAGAAAAATCTTTTCCTTCGCTATGCCTTCGCGCGCAAGGTTCTCGTTGCCATCGATCGACGGAGTAAAGAGGAAGTCTGCAAGCTGATCGGTAATCAAGCGGTTGATCTCTTCCGGCATCGAGCGGTCGAAGGAACGGAGCCCCGCCTCGACATGCCCGATGCGAATTCCGATCTTGGAGCATACAAGCGCCGCCGCAACCGTGGAATTGACATCGCCGTACACCAGTACGATGTCCGGCTTGCGCGCCAGCACAACCGGCTCGAATCGGCCCATGATCGCGGCCGTCTGCTGAGCGTGCGATCCCGACCCCACGCCTAGACTTTCATCCGGATTCGGAATCTCCAGCGCCTTGAAGAACACATCCGACATCAGGGCGTCATAGTGCTGGCCGGTATGCACGAGCGTCTGCTCGTGCCCGCTCCGCGCTAGCGCGCGATAAACAGGGGCCGCCTTCATGAAGTTCGGCCGCGCGCCCACTACGTGTAGAACTTTCATTTTCAATTCCCTTTCAATGGCCCGGACATCGTTCTATTTCCCGGCGTCGCGCCCATCCGGCCCTGACCTCCCGCAGCGGCAGGCTAGACAGGGTCATCATTGGCCTTTCCCGCGACAGCGGATTTCCGCGAGGTTGAATCGAAGCGGCCGATCTGCGCGGCTTTTCCCCGGGGGAAAGACGCTCCTCATTCAACCCGGATAGCTATCGCAATAGGCAATTCGCTATGGGAACTCAGAATATCGTATCCAGTGAACACTGCCGTGCCCACTTCGCGACAATTGGCAGCCTGTGGTCACCTCTCGGATAACAGAATCATCGGCGCCAGCAGTGATGTCCAGCGTGAAATTCTGTGATACAGTTCGGCATCATGCTTGATCGTCGCCGTTTTCTTGCTGTCTGTTCGCAATTTGGATTGGCTTCGACCTTGTTGCCGGGCGCTCTCTACACCCTTGCCGCCCAGGCGCAGGCTGCGGCTCCCTCCGCCGCTCCATCTCCAGCGCTTCCCAAAATCACACCCGAAATGGTCGAACAGGCGGCGGCGCTGGTCGGCGTTCCTATCGCCCCCGATCAAATTTCCATGATGCTGGATGCCCTGAATCAGCAACGCGACGGCTATTCGGCCATCCGCGCGCTCCACATGCCGAACAGCATTGCCCCTGCCTACGTCTTCGATCCGCTGCCGCAGGACGCAATCCTGCAAACCCAGCGCGAATCTCCCAAATACGGCAATCCGCCCGCCGTCGGCGAGCCGCCTGTCAACCTTGACGAGTTGGCCTTCGCCAATATCCCAAAACTCGCCGAATATATTCGCACCAGAAAAATCTCGTCCGTCGCACTGACGGAGATGTACATTGAGCGCATTCGCCGCTTCAATCCTGAACTGCACTTCCTCATCACCCTGACCGAAGAACGCGCCATGGCCCAGGCTAGGGCCGCCGACGCCGAAATCGCCTCCGGCACCTATCGCGGCCCGTTGCATGGACTGCCCTGGGGCGCGAAAGACCTGCTGGCCGTCAAAGGCTATCCAACCACGTGGGGCGCGGGCGGATTCGAGCATCAGACCTTCGATTACGACGCAACCGTCGTGCAGCGCCTCGACGCGGCGGGCGCGGTCCTGGTGGCGAAATTGAGCCTCGGCGCGCTGGCCATGGGAGACAAATGGTTCGGCGGTCGCACCCTCAATCCATGGAACCGCCGCCAGGGATCGAGCGGCTCTTCCGCCGGCCCCGCCTGCGCCACCGCCGCCGGATGTGTTGCCTTCTCGATCGGCTCGGAAACCCTCGGCTCCATCTCCTCGCCTTCCAGTCGCTGCGGCGTCACCGGTCTTCGTCCCACCTTTGGATTTGTCCCGCGCACCGGGGCCATGGCGCTTTCCTGGACCATGGATAAACTCGGACCCATCTGCCGTTCCGTGGAAGATTGCGCCCTGGTGATGAGCAGCATCTACGGCCCGGATGGAAAAGATTTAAGCGTGCGGAACGCGGCCTTCAACTGGGACGCGAACTTCGACTGGCGCACGCTGCGGGTCGGCTATTTCCAGTCCGCCTTCGACATGCCGAAGCCGTTGCAGGAAACCATGCCTGGCGGTCTTTCCCCCGAACAGCAAAAAAAGTGGCGCGCGGATTTCGCCCTGCGCCGCGCCTCCCGGGCGCGCACCGCGTACGATCGAAACTTCGACCTGGATGCGCTCGATCAATTGAGAAGCATGGGCGTCAAATTGATTCCCATCGATCTGCCCAAGCTGCCCTACGACTCCATGATGCATCTGTTGACCGCCGAGGCGGCCGCTGCGTTTGACGACCTGACCATGACCGGGCGCGACAAGTTGCTCACCGAACAAGGCCCGGAAGACTGGCCCAACTACTTCCGCGCAGCGCGCTTTTATCCCGCCGTGGAATATATCCAGGCCAATCGCGCCCGCTCGCTCGCCATCGAACAGATGGCCGGCATCTTTCGGACCGTCGATGTTCTTGTCACCCCCAGCGGCGGCGAGCAGCTCATCCTCACCAATCTCACCGGCCATCCTGCCGTCATCCAGCCGAATGGCATTCGCGGCAACGATTCGCCCAAGCCTCCCGCCATCGACACCGGCGATGAAGACAACATTGGCGGTCCCGGCACCCCGGTCAGCATTACCTTCCTCGGCAATCTCTATCAGGACGCCAAACTGTGCGCCTTCGCCAGCGCCTATCAACATGCCACCGACTTCTTCAAGATGCATCCCGATCTCTCCCGCATCGGCGCACCGTAAGTGCCATTTTCCGCGGTGCCCCATTCATGGGGAGTTAATCTCCATCGAATGCGCAAAAACTGCCATTCAATGGGCAGCGATTCCGTTGCGTGGGCGGTCGTGGATAAGCTACCTATAAGAGAATGTGGGCCGTTGTGCCTCTAGGCTGGAGAAGCCGTAGGCGCGTCGCACCGGAACACGGGCTCCTAAAGATTTGTAAGTTGTTTGATTGTATGGGGTTCGTCGGGGGCGTTTTCCGGCGCGGGGGAAGGATTCCTCAGCCGGGCGTCCAACATCCATTCGACCATGAATTTCAGGAGAAGCAAGAAATGCCGAAAGCAATGAAACTCGCGGAAAAGACGGTAACTTGGGCGGCAAAGGGTGCGTGGGTAGTATTTGAGAAGTTCAACAGCATCAGCCCCAATGCGTCGTTCACGCCGAAATGGTCCGATAAGCCGCTGCTGAAGTCCTACCAGAAAGAGAAGCCGCCGCTGGGCTGGCCGCGGACCACGGACTCGCTTTGTCCGAAGTGTGTGCCGGAGATCCGCCAGCAGATTGTGGACGGAAAGCTGCCGCATGAAGTGCTGCTGAATGAAAAAGTCGGCGAAATCAAGGCGCAGATCGTTGAGCGCGACGGCAAGATCCTGATGGTAAAGGACTGCCCGAAGCACGGACACTTTGAAGATGTCATGTCGATCGATCCGGCATTCTTCAAGCATTTGGAAGAGGTTTTTCCAGGCCGCGACATTCGCGCCCACAACGACGAGAAATTGCACGACCACGGCACCTCGACGATTACGCACGGCCGCGGATCGGTGCTGACCATCGATCTGACCAACCGCTGCAACATGATGTGCGATCCGTGCTTCATGGACGCCAACCAGGTTGGATTTGTGCATGAGCTGACATGGGACGAAATCAAGACCATGCTGGACAATGCCATCACGGTGAAGCCGCGCCGTCAGATGTCGGTACAGTTCTCCGGCGGTGAGCCGACGCTGTCGCCGTACTTTCTGGATGCGGTGGCGTACGCGCGCAAGGTGGGTTACAACTCCGTACAGGCCGCGACCAACGGCATTGAGTTTGCGAAGAGCAAGGAATTCTGTCGTGCCGCCGCGGAAGCGGGCCTGCGCTATGCCTACCTGCAATTTGATGGGATCGGCAATGCCGCCAACTCGCATCGCAAGGTCGGCAACCTGTTCGATGTGAAGCTGCAGGCAATCCACAACCTGCATGAAGCCGGCGTCGATATTGTTCCTGTGACGACGATCATCAACGGCATCAATAACGAGCAGGTCGGACATATTATCCAGTTCGCGCTCGACAATCCGAAGACCATCAACTTTCTCAGCTTCCAGCCCGTTTCGTTTACCGGCCGCGATGAGGACATCAGCGACGAACGCCGCATTGCGCAGCGCTATACGCTCAGTCACATGGCGCACGACATCAAGAACCAGACCGGGCTGGGTGAGCCGATCCGCGACTGGTTCCCCATCAGCTTTATGAGCACGTTTTCCGACTGGGCCGACCTGGTGCATGGACCGACCCGCGACTGGGGACAACTGTCGTGCGGATGCCATCCGAATTGCGGCATCGGCATGGCGCTGATGATCGACAAGGAAACCAAGGAAGCGGTCCCGGTGACGGCCTTCCTGAATGCCGATCGTTTGGCCAAGGATGTTGCCAAGATCAACGACGCGGCGCGCGGCAAGTTTCTGTCGATCTTCGGCGTCTCGCTGGCGCTGTTGCGGAACTACGATCCGACCAAGTCGCCGACGCATTTCCGGATTCTGGACCTGTTGAAGAAGTTCGACAAATGTTTTGGCGCCACCGGGAAAAATTACGGCAAGGTAACGGGCGACCGCACCATGGAAGACATCAAAATGCGCCGCGCCGACCGCTGGAACTTCCTGTTCATCGCGGGCATGTGGTTCCAGGACCTGTTCAACTACGATTTCCGCCGGACCGAGCAGTGCATCATTCCGTATGCGACGCAGGAAGGCGAAATCAGCTTCTGCGCCTACAACACCGGCGTGGGCTGGCGCAACATTATTGAGAAGATGCACATGACCGCGACGCTGACCAAGTGGTACGAGGAGCATGGCCGGCATGAGATTTTCGCCGGCGGCCGCAAAGTGGGCATGGCGGACACGGAGAATAAGCTGGTGTTGAACCAGAGTCACGTGGATGCGGCAGCCAACGACACACTGGACAAGCTGGGCATCGCCAAGAATTCGCGTGAGGAAAAGATTCGCGCGCGCGAAGCGAAGATGAAGCAGGATGCCGAGAATGCGCAGATGGCCCGGCTCTATCGCGAGCACGTGTTGGGCGAGAAGCCGAAGGAGAACTTCATCGCAATCGATTCCTTGATTGCCTCCGCGCCGAAGACAGCGGACGTTGCCGAGAAAGAAAAGGCGGAAGAGCCTGTGATGGGCGACTAGCCCGCGCAACGCAGCGGTTTCAAGTTGGAAGGCCGTCCGATGTGGACGGCCTTCTTGCGTGTGCGAGCGATTTTCGGACGGAGAGTCGGCGTTGGGCCTCGATCCGAACCGGGTACTTGCGCCAGCCCGAGAGGTTGCCAACGAGATGCCCGTCGCTTGTGTTCTGGATACATTTTTACCACTCGACGTTAGAATCATGCCATGGACACCGCGACCCTGACGGAGCAGGACAGGGAAGAACTCCGTTTGCAATTGCTCGGCTGGTTCCGTCTGAATGCGCGGGACCTGCCGTGGCGTCAGACGCGCGATCCGTATCGCATCTGGGTGTCGGAGGTAATGCTGCAGCAGACGCGGGTAGCGACGGTGATCGCCCGCTACAACCAGTTCATCCAAAGATTTCCATCGCTGGTATCGCTCGCCCTGGCCAGGGAAGACGAAGTGCTGACGTTGTGGAGCGGACTGGGATACTATCGCCGGGCGCGCCTGTTGCATAGCGCCGCGCAGTTGTTGGTGAACGAGCATGGAGGGTCGCTGCCGCACACTTCGCAGGAGTTGCGACGCCTGCCGGGAGTGGGAGATTATACCGCGGCGGCGATTGCCAGCATTGCGCGCAATGAGGCGGTGGCGGTGGTCGATGGCAACGTGGAGCGGGTGCTGACGCGCGTGCTGGGGAAGGCGGCAGCCCGGCGCGCGGGATTGCCGGCACAGTTGAGAGAAACTGCCGGCTGGCTGTTGGATCCGACCGCTCCTGGGACCTTCAACCAGGCGATGATGGAACTGGGAGCGACGATATGCCTGCCCCGCGCTCCGCAATGCGCGGATTGCCCTGTGCGGCAATTTTGCGCGACAAAGGGCGAGCATGTTGCCGCGCCGCGCAAACAGATCGTGAGCCGCCAGACCCATTACGCCCTGGTGAAAAAGCCGGCCGAGGAGGGCAGCAAGCGAGTTGCGGTGCTGCTGGCGCAGCGCCCGGACAGTGCCTCGCAGATGCCGGGCATGTGGGAGTTGCCTGCCATCGCCGCGCCAGGAAACAGCGAGCCGGTGTTGCGCATCCGCCATGCCATCACCAATACGAATTTCTATGTCGAGGTTTTTTCGCTGAAGCCGGAAGAGTTCCTTGGCCCACGACACGAAAAAGCGCCGGAACGGCATGACTGGGTCGTGGACAGCAAACTGAGTGAGGTTCCGCTGACCGGTTTGGCAAGGAAGATCC
>JAJYVR010000112.1 GCA_021791935.1 Acidobacteriota bacterium | reverse complement strand
CCACGTTCATCGATAGAAAATCCTGCAGGGGCTAAAGCCCTACAAATTCTCCGCCATTTACGGTCCGGCTGAAGCCGTGCCCTGATACAAAACAGGCGTAGCCAGAAAGTCTGTTTTTGATTTTCCAGTCCCATCCTTCGTAAAGAGCGCGAAGGATGGGACACCCCGCCGCATTTCCACAAATAAACAGAACCTAAAACTTGAGTTGCTGCACCAATTGCATTACCGTACTGTTGACAAATCCGAGGACCAACTGGGGATATAAACCCAGCACAAACATCAATGCAATTGCGGGCGCCAGCGACAGGCGCTCGACGGTCGTCAGGTCGGGCAGCGTGGCCCATTTCTCGTTGAGCGGGCCGGAGAACACGCGCTGCAAAATTCCAAGGATGAAGATCGCCGTCGCCAGCAGGCCGAGCAATGAGATCGACGTGGCCCACGATACCAGCGGGAACGACCCTTTAAAAATGAGAAATTCTCCCACAAAGCCGTTCAGGCCGGGCAGGCCGAGCGAGGAAAAGAGTGCGATGCCCATCAATCCGGTAAAGACGGGAACAACCTTGCGCAGGCCGCCAAAATCGTTGAGGCCGCGCAGTCCGCCGGTTCGTTTCTCCAGCATGGCGACGAACCAGAAGAGGGTGGCGGCGGTGAGCGCGTGATTGAAGATTTGTAGCATCACGCCGTTCATGGCGGCATATTTTTCCGTGGTCAGGGCGGCGTCTCCACCGGTGAATTTGACCACGGCGAAAATTGCCAGCAGACAGTAGCCGAGGTGGTTGATGGAGGAGTAGGCAAAGATTCGCTTCAGGTCTTTTTGCGCCAGCGCCGCATAGGCGGAAAGGACAACGGTCGCGACCGCGAGCCACAACAGCGGCGTGAGCACCATCTGCATTTCCGCGCCGAAGATGGGCAGCAGAATGCGCAGGAAGCCGTAGAGGCCCATCTTCGACATGGCGCCGGTCAACATGATGGTTGTGCCGGTGGGCGCTTCGGTATAGGCGGAGGGCAGCCAGGTGTGAAAGGGAACCAGCGGTACCTTGACCGCGAAGCCGAGAAACGCTCCGGCAAAGACGATGAGAGCTACATGATGAGGCGTGAAGCGGTGCCAGCCAAGCTTCGCGATGACGGCCGGCATCAGTTGACCCTGCTGTGCGAGGGTCGCGAGTTGGATGAAATCGAATTTTCCGGTCGCGAGAAAGATGGCGAGGAAGGAAAGCAGCATGGCGATGCTGCCGACCATGGTGTAGACCAGAAATTGCGTGGCGGCGGCGGTGCTGCGCGATCCTCCCCAGAGCTTGATGAGGAAGAAGGCGGGAATCAGGCTGAGCTCCCAAAAGATAAACCAGTGGAAGAAATTGAACGCGGTGAAGGTGCCGAACAGACATGCCTGCAGCAGCAACATCAGGGAAAAATAGAGGCCCGCGCGCTCCTGAATTTGTGACGACGCCAGGATTCCAATGGGAACGACGATGGAGGTCAAGAGCAACATCAACAGGCCAAGGCCGTCAATGCCGACGTGATACTCGACACCCAAGGCGGCGATCCACGGAACTTGTTGTTGAAATTGCAGCGTACCGGAAGCGGAGTCGAAATGAGCCCACAATAACAACGTGAGGGCCAGCGCGACGAAGCTGAAGATCAAGGCGATCGAGCGCGCCACGTGCTTGTTGCTGCCGCCGAAGGAAAGCACGAAGAGAGCGCCGGCGACGGGCAGGGCGGTCAGCGCGGTAAGCCACGGGAAGGCGTTCATCGCGTCGCTCCCCAGAGCAGGAAGACGGCCAGCGCAACCAGCGCGACGCCGATCATCCGCAGATAACTTTGCACGCGGCCGCCTTGCAGCAGCGCCAGAACCTGGCCGCTGCGCGAAACGGTTTCGCAGCCCTCGTCGAAGCCGGCGTTCACCACTGCGGTGTCAAAGAGATTGTCGAGCCACGCGAAGGCGAGCACGGTATACGAGACCGTTTGCACCGCGCCATTCCAGACCCAGCGATCGAGCCAGGCGCAGATGTAGGAGCAAGCGTCATTCAGGCGCAACAGTGTGGTGGCGTAGAGGGCGTCCACGTAAAACGCGTGACTAAGAACGGAGAACGTGTGGGGTTGCAGGCGTCCGAAAGCATCCGGGGCGTCGGCATCTGCAATGGGCTTGCGACCATAGAACCACCAGCCCAGCGCGAGGCCGAGAAGGACGATGAGGGAAGAGGAGAGCATGACCGGAAGCAGGCCGGGCTCTGAGAATGCCGCAAGATGCAGGGCAACTCCCCGGTCCTGCAGAAACGA
This sequence comes from Acidobacteriota bacterium, assembly GCA_021791935.1. Taxonomy (GTDB): domain Bacteria; phylum Acidobacteriota; class Terriglobia; order Terriglobales; family Acidobacteriaceae; genus JAKAAZ01. The sequence goes on along the minus strand of JAJYVR010000112.1, from coordinate 8,593 downwards.
TTGGAACCACGGCCAGGCGGGCGTGCCGACCAAGCCGAGGAACATGGCGAAGGCGGCAAGAATGGTCAGCGGAATGGTCATGATCGCAGGGCTCTCATGGGGCGTCGCTGCGGCGTGGGACGAGGCGTGCGCGGATTCAGAAGTCGATTGGGCCAAACGCGACTTGCCTCCAAACACGTAATAGACCTGCCGCGTCATGTAAAAGGCGGTCAGCAGCGCGCCGAACGCGCCCAGATAATAGGGCGTCCTGGAGACACTCCACGTGCTCGCAGCGTGCAGGATCGCGTCTTTGCTCCAGAAGCCGGAGAAAAACAGCGGAAATCCGCAGAGCGCCAGCATTCCGATTGCATAGGTCAAAAACGTAATGGGCATGAATTTCCGCAGGCCGCCCATTTTGCGGATGTCCTGTTCGCCATTGCAACCGTGAATCACGGAGCCCGCGCCGAGGAACAGCAGCGACTTGAAGAAGGCGTGGGTGATGAGATGGAACATTCCCACGGCCACGCCGCCGACGCCCAGGCCCATCATCATGTAGCCGAGCTGGGAAATGGTGGAGTAGGCGAGGATGCGCTTGATGTCGTATTGCGCGACTGCGATGAGGGCGGCGAAAACGGCGGTGATGGCGCCAACCCAGGTGACGACGATGAGGGCTGTGGTGGGGGTGAGCGCCAGGCTGGGTCCGGCCTGCGCGCTCATCAATGGATAGACGCGAGCGATGAGGAAGACGCCGGCGGCGACCATGGTGGCCGCGTGGATCAAGGCGCTGACCGGGGTTGGACCTTCCATCGCGTCCGGCAGCCAGACGTGCAGCGGCACCTGACCGGATTTTCCCGCTGCGCCGCAGAAGATGAGCAGCGCAATGCCGGTGGAGGCAGCCATTCCGATGGCCGTGATGTGGGCGACCAGGGCAGCGAGTGCGGAATGTTCGAGGCAGCCGGAGCCGCCATCGTAGAAGAGCAATGTACCGGTCTGCGCATAGAGCCAGGCCATGCCAAGAAAGAACCCAAGGTCGCCAATACGGGTGACGATGAAGGCTTTTTTCGCCGCCGCCGCCGCTTCCGGCTTGTGATACCAGAAGCCGATCAGCAGGTAGGAGGTGAGGCCGACCAGCTCCCAACACATAAAAAGCAGCAGCAGGCTGTTGGAGATGACGACGCCGAGCATGGCCCCGGCAAACAGCGCGAGGAAGCAGAAGAAGCGGGTGAAGTTTTCGTCGTGCTCCATGTAGCCGACGCTGTAGATAAAGATCAGCAGGCCGACGAAGCTGACCATCAGCAGCATGATGGCAGTGAGCGGATCGAGCATCCAGCCGAGCTTCAACCACTCGTTGCCAAACTGAAACCAGCGAAAATCTACGACCTGGCGGGTTGCAAGTCCACGATCGCTGAGCGAGAGAACATGCGCGAAGGCAACGACGGACAGCAGGAAAGAGACAGACATGGAGCCGATGGCGAGCGAAGCGGCGAGGACGCGATTGCGGCGGCGCGCCAAGGCGCAGATCCCGGCTGCCACAGTCGGCAATGCGGGCACCAGCCACAGGTTTTGAACAATCCAGGTCATTGGGTCTCACAGGTTGAACAGCAGTTGAAAGTCTGCGATGGGTTTCGCAGTGAAAGTTTAGCGATCAAAAATCCAGTGCACGGCAATATGTCGTTGGTTTCTTTCTCAGCCTTTCATCGAGTTCATCTGGTCTAGCTCAGTGGTTTTGGAATGGCGATAGACGGCCAGAACGATGCCCAGGCCGACGGCGGCTTCTGCTGCGGCGATGCCGATGGAAAAAATGGCAAACATGACGCCGGTGAGCGCTTGCGGGTTTGGTCCATAGCGCCAAAAGGCGATGAAGTTGAGATTGGCGGCGTTGAGCATCAGCTCAATGCCGATGAGAACGAGAATGGCGCTGCGGCGTGTGAGCGCGCCTGCCAGGCCGATCGAAAAAATGAGGGCCGAGACGAGCAGATAGCTGGTCAGCGAACTCATGCCGACCCCCGTTTTTCCTGTATCGCAACGACGACGGCGCCGATGAGCGCGGCGGTCAACAGCAGGCCCATGATTTCCAACGGCAATACAAATCTGTGCATCAGAGCGTCGCCGATGGGTCGGACGGCAGCCTCCACGTGCGGCGACACGATGGCGGAAGTGAGGCGGCTGGAGTAGATCGCCCAACCGAGAACGGCAAAGACCAGCGCGGCGATCAGGCTACCAGTCAACCAGAAGGAGGAAAAGATCGACTCGGTGGTTTGCGCGGGTTTTTGCGTCATCATGATGACGAAGACCGCGAGGATGGCGACCGCTCCGACGTAGACGAGGACCTGCGTGAGGCCGACGAATTGCGCGCCCAGTTGCAGATAGAGGGCCGCCAGGCCGGCAAAGCCCAGCGTCAGGGCCAGGACGCAATGGACCAGATTGCGCATGGCCATCGCGGCCACGGTTCCGGCGATGGTGATGGCGGCAAGGATGAGGAAGGTCGCTGTCATGTCAGGTTCGACGAGTTCTCCAATGTGGTTCCAACTCTCCCAGTGACCGAAGATCAGACTGTCACAGTTGCCATGCGATCGGCAGTGACACCCATCACGAAATTATTCTGCAAAGCGATACGTTCGCGCTTCAAATTTTTTTCCCTGCTTCAGGCCGCGACTGAGCAGGACGGCTGGAACGATCAGCAGCACCGCGCAAACTAGCCAGCGTATCACGCCGCCTGGCATGAAATGCCAGACGCCGGCGGCGAACACGTTGATCAGCGTCATGGGCAGCATAAATTGCCACGCAAAATTCATAAGCTGATCCATGCGCAGACGCGGCAGCGTGCCGCGAATCCAAATGAAGATCGCAATCATGAGCAATAATTTTGCGAAGAACCAAAGATACGACGGAATCCATGTCAGGAACGAAAAGGGCGCGGCCCATCCGCCCAGAAACAGGGTGATGGCGAGGCCGCTGGTGGCAAACATGCCGAGATATTCGCCGAGAAAGAACAGGGCAAATTTGAAGCCGGAATACTCGATGTAATAGCCCGCGATGATTTCCGATTCGCCTTCCGGCAGATCGAAGGGGGAGCGGTTGGACTCGGCGGTGGCGGCAATCATGAATAGGTTGAAGCCGGCGAACCCCCACGGTGTCAGGACGAACCAATGCGGCCAGATGCCGGAGTAGCCGGTCTGCATGTTGACAATGGAAACGGTGGAGAGCGAGCCTGCCGCCATGATGACGACGATGGAGGCGAGCACCAGCGGGACTTCATAGCTGATCATTTGCGCAATAGCGCGCATGGCGCCGAGAAGGGAATATTTATTGCGACTGGACCAGCCGGCCATGAACACGGCGAGTTCCACCAGCGTGCCTACAGCAAAAAAGAACAGGACGCCGGCATTCAGGTCCGCGAGCACCATGTTGCGGCCGACGGGCAATACGGCATAGGCCAGAAATGCGGCGATGACCAGCAGCACCGGCGCCATGAAATGCACCGCCTGGTCGGCAGCGCGGGGAACCAGGTCCTCTTTGGTGAGCGATTTGACGCCGTCGGCGAGAGGCTGGAAAAAACCGGCGGGGCCGACGCGGTTGGGACCGTAACGGTTCTGGATTCGGCCCAGGCCTTTGCGCTCCAGGACCGTGGTGACGGCGAACAAGAAGGCAAACACCAGGACGATGGCGATGACGGAAAGGATGACATCGGCGATGGACTGGAATTTGACAGGAAGATAACCGGCGACGCGATGCTGCAGGGCGACAAAAATCTGGTCGGCTTGCTGGATGGCGCTATGCATGATGGCGCACCCCGCGGGAGGAAGATGGCTGGTCTAGTGCAAAACCATAATACCTGCGGTGTGGGCAGAAAAGCAGGTCCCTCGACTGCGGTCGCCACGGCGACCTTCGCTCGGGATGACAACACTTTTTTACTGTTGCAAGCTCGAATTGGAAGAGGGGCATGGTCATTTCTCGGTTGCCGCAGGAACGGGTGGAGGGGTCGCCGGAGCGGCGGCTGGCTTGGCTTCCGCCGCTGCTTTGGCTTTGGCGGCCACCTTGGCCCGTTCGGCGGCCAATTGCGCGTCGACGACGGCGGCTTCTGTGGGGTGAATCTTGTGGTAATGTTCGTTCGACTTGGCGAGATGTTTCTTGTCCCACAGCAGACCGCTGAAGCGGTTGTCGGTACTCAGTTCAAAGTCGGTGTCCATTTTGATGGCATCGAAGGGGCAGACCTCGACGCAGATCTGGCAGCTCATGCAGACGGAGACGTCGATGTTGAAAACGGTGGGGTAAAACTGGGGCTTGCCGACGGCGTCCGGCTTCTTGTCGGTACTTTTTTCAATGAAGATGCACTTCGGCGGACATTCCTTCTCGCAGATGAAGCAGGAGACGCAGCGCAGCCCCTGTTGCCAGTCTTCGCCGTCGTAGACGAGGAAGGGAAAATTGCGATACGCCTCAATCTGCGGCAGCCGCTCTTCCGGATACTGGACGGTGGTCAGTCGTTTTTTGCTGACGTAGCTGCCCAGAAAATTTCGGGCAGTTTCCGCCAGACCCTTCAGGATGCCTTCACCGAACACAGGTTCAACCTCGACTTCAAAGTTCCCAAACAATGCCTAGATTCTTCGCTACGCTCAGAATGACGAGCAATTACTTTTTGCTTCGTTTCGGTCGGAATGACAGTTTAATTCAACCCCACTCAAGCCAAACAGCGGCTTGAATGGGCCACCCGGTCCGCATTTCGCCGACGTTCATCGGTCCACTTCGCCCATCACAATGTCAATGCTTCCTAAAATCACTACAACATCGGCAACGTTGCGGCCGATGCACAACTGTTCCAGCACCGTCAGGTTCATCAGGCTGGGCGGACGCACACGGTACCTGTATGGATTCGACGTCCCATCGCTGACCAAATAAAAGCCTAGTTCACCCTTGGGCGCTTCAATCCGTCCGTAGGCTTCGCCCGGTTTAGGCTTGAATCCGCGAATCCTTGTTTTTGGATCGACGATGGGGCCTTCCGGAATGTCTTTCAATGCCTGGTTGAGAATGTTGAGCGACTCGCGCATTTCCAGCAGGCGGACCATATAGCGGTCGTAGGTATCGCCGTGTTCGCCCATCGGAATTTTGAAGGCGAACCGATCGTAGATGCCGTATTTGTCTACTTTTCGAACATCGTAATTGACGCCGGAGGCACGCAAGACGGGGCCGGTGACGCCGGCATTGACGGCAAGCTCTTTCGATAACACGCCCACGCCCTGGGTGCGGGCCATCAGTATCTCGTTGCTGGCCAGCAGCCGTTCAAACTCATCCAGAAAGCGCGGCAGGGTAGCGACAAATTTCTTCGCGTGATCCAGCCATCCCGCGGGAAGATCGACGCGACAGCCGCCGAAGCGCATGTAGTTGCACATCATGCGCGCGCCGGTGAGCGACTCGAACAGGTCGAGGATGGTTTCCCGCTCACGAAAGGCGTACATCAGCGGCGTTCCGCTGGCGCCCATGTCCTGGGTCAAAAATCCGATGAGGGCCGCATGGTTCTGGAAGCGAGTCAGCTCCGCGGTAATGATGCGGATGTACTCGGCGCGTTCGGGAACTTGAATTCCCGCGAGCTTTTCAACTGCAAGCGCGTAGGCCCAGTTGTTGGTGAGGGAGCAGAAATAGTCCAGCCGGTCGGTGTAGGGCATGGAGCCGAGGTAGGTTTCATGCTCGGCAATTTTTTCGTGGTTGCGATGGAGGTACCCGAAGACCGGCTTCAACTTGACGATGCGTTCGCCATCCAGAACCACATCCATGCGGAAAACGCCGTGCGTGGAGGGATGCTGCGGCCCCATCGAGACTTCCAGAAACTGGCCTTCGCCGCCATCGGCGCGCGATTTTGGAAGGATGCGGATGGGCTCGGTCGCGGCGATCATTGCGCCCCCATGACGGTGCGATGTTGGCGGGCGCGTTCCAGGACTTCGTCGTGTGCGGTGGGCTCGTATTCGTAATCGTCCGGCTCGACGTAGTCCTTGCGCATGGGGTGGTCTTTGAAACCGTCCCACATCAGGATGCGGCGCAGATCGGGATGGCCGTCGAAGACGACGCCATAGAGATCGAAGATTTCGCGCTCCTGAAAGTCCGCGCTTTGCCAGACGGAAGTGAGGGAGGGTAAATGAACCTTCTCGGCGCGATCTTCGGTGCGCATGCGGAGAATGACGGGGCCGTGCTTTTTCTCCATGGAGTAGAGGTGGTAGACGACCTCAAGATGGCCGACAGTTTGCGACTTTCTAACTTCTTCGACCTCTTGCTCGACGCCGTCCACGAGCTTTTTCACTTTGACTTTTTCTGAAATTTCCTTGCCTGGCCAGTCGATGCCGGTGACGTTGGAGCAGTAATCGAAGCGGAGGTGTTCGGCATCGCGCATGAAGGCGGCGATGGCGACCGCATGTGCCGGATCGATCCGCAGAGAGTGCTGGCCCGACGGGCTGGGGTTGGCGACGATTTCCAGCGCGCAGCCGGGGACCTTCGCTTCCACCTCGGATTTAATGTTTTCCAGCGTCATCCGTCCCTGCCAAAGAAATATTCACTAAAGGAGCGTTCCAGACCTCGGGATTTTGAGATGGCTCCAAATCATGCGCGCCAAATCCCGGCACGATAAATTCGCTGGGCGCATCCGCCCGCAAATGGCGGGGCCGGTCGGCCCCAGTGAGCGGTTGATGGTCGATCAACTTCTGCAACGCCATCAGCGCGTCGATGAGCGCTTCCGGACGCGGCGGACAGCCGGGAATGTAGACGTCGACGGGGATGTAGCGATCAATCCCTTTCAGCACGTTGTAGCCCTGCTTGAAGGGCCCGCCGGAGATCGCGCAGGCGCCCATGGAGATGACGTACTTCGGTTCCGCCATCTGGTTATAGAGGCGAACCACCTGGGGAGCCATTTTTTTGGTGACGGTGCCGGCGACAATCATCAGGTCCGCCTGTCGCGGGGAGGGACGAAACACCTCCGCGCCGAAGCGCGCCATGTCGTAGCGGGCCATGCTGGCGGCGATCATTTCAATGGCGCAGCAGGCGAGGCCGAAATTCAGCGGCCACAGGGAGTTTTTGCGGCCCCAGTTGTACAGTTCCTGCAGGGTGGTCGCAACGATCCCTTGCTTTCTCAACTCTGTTTTCAGCTGTTCATCCATCAGAGAAAACCTTCAGTGTTGCGGTTGATCTCAAGTGAACCTGGACCTCGGTATTTCAGAGGAAAGCCGATGCATAGATTCTTCGCTCCGCTCAGAATGACGAAGATTTTTCGCCATCGTAACTATCAATCCGTCACAGCATGAAATGCACTTTAGCTCCAGACCAGCACTTGTTTCTGATACGCCCAGACCAGACCTTCGACCAGCAAAAGCAAAAAAACCAGCATGGCCATTCCCGCTGCGAATGTAAGGCCGGTAAAGGCCACGGCAAAGGGCAGAAGGAAGACCGCTTCGACATCGAAAACCAGAAAGATGATTGCGTATAAGTAGTAGCCGGGATGGAACTGGATCCAGGCATCGCCCGCCGATTCCAGGCCGCACTCGTAAATTGCGTTCTTGCTGGGGCCGGGCTTTCGCGGAGAAAACTTCCATGCCCAAATCCACGCGAGGGCAAGCGGCGCGATGGCAAAACCAACGCCTGCGGCCAGCAGCACAAGAACAGGAAAATAGGGGCTGTTTGTCATCTAGTCTGAACTCTCTACCGTATCAGATTCACACACGCGTGCGAACCGCTAAGAAAAAAATACACTTCAATTGTAACGATGCGTTGTGATGGAGCGCACATCTGGAGGCCCTTTCATTGTAGGAAGATTATGGAAGACGAAGGGAAGGCAATGAGAGAAGAAAAAACGGCAATTCTCGATGGAAACGAAGCGGCGGCATCCGTCGCGTACCGACTGGCGGAAGTGATTGCCATTTATCCGATTACGCCGTCTTCCACCATGGGCGAGTGGGCCGACCAGTGGAAGGAAGAAGGACGCAGGAACATCTGGGGCTCGGTCCCCATTGTTGCGGAATTGCAGAGCGAAGGCGGAGCCGCCGGCGCAATGCATGGAGCGTTGCAGGCGGGAGCCTTCAGCACCACATTTACCGCGTCGCAGGGCCTGCTGCTGATGATCCCGAATATGTACAAAATTGCGGGCGAGTTGACCTCGAACGTCATTCATGTGACGGCGCGCTCCATTGCAACCCATGCGCTCTCCATTTTTGGCGATCATTCCGACGTGATGGCTTGCCGCTCGACGGGTTACGCCATGCTCTCGTCGAACTCCGTGCAGGAGGCCGGCGACATGGCATTGATCGCCCACCTGGCCACGCTGGAGTCGCGGATCCCATTCCTCCATTTCTTTGACGGCTTTCGTACCTCGCACGAAATCAACAAGGCGAAAACTATTTCCGATGAGACGATTCAGGCGTTGTTGGAAGAGAAGTATATTTCCGCGCATCGGGAGCGCGCGCTGAGTTCCGACCGGCCGATCCTGCGCGGCACGGCGCAGAATCCCGATGTATTTTTCCAGGCCCGCGAGGCCTGCAACTCCTTCTATTTGGCTTGCCCGACGATTGTGCAGGATGTGATGGACCGCTTTGCCGAGCAGACGGGCCGCAGCTATCATTTGTTCGATTATGTGGGCGTT
>JAJYVR010000111.1 GCA_021791935.1 Acidobacteriota bacterium | reverse complement strand
GTGGGCAGATCGAAGGCGACGGAGAGGCCGCCGCCGCCGGCCTGCAACAGATATTTGTAGCGCTGGTTGGTTTCTTCCGGCGTGGCGAAGCCGGAGAACTGACGCATGGTCCACAGCCTGCCGCGATAGCCGGTGGCGTGGATGCCGCGCGTGTACGGGGCCTGACCGGGGTCGCCTAGATATTTTTCCGGATGCTGGTCCCAGTCGGCTGGAAGGTCGGCGGGAGTGTAGAGCCGCTCGACGGGAACGCCGGAGATGGTAGTGAAGCGCGCGGTGCCGTTGGGGTTGCGATTCGTTCCGGTGTCTGCGCCAATGGGCCGCTCCGGCGATTTAGCAAGCGCGGGCGCGAGGGTGTTGTCAATCCATTGCTTCTCCGCAGGGGAGACATTGCGGGCGGGTCCAGCGGCGGGGTCGGAAGTCTTCGGAACATCTTCGGAGGTGCTTCGCGACATACGGTACCCCTAATGCTGCTAGCCAGCAGGCAAGAACCCTTCAGCATAGGGTATCCGATGCGCCAGAGGCAAACGAGTGGGTTGCTTCAGCGGAAAGAGGCGGATAGAAAGGCGACACGACGAGCGAAGGCAACAGACCCAGGTTAGCTGCGCGAACCTGGGGCACCCGGCGTATGGCCAAGAATACAATTGAGGCGAACCGCTTCCAAGAGGTCGCTTTATGGGCAAACACTTCAGTCGGGTTATTCTTGTGGGGCTCGCTTTGCTTCTATTCGGTTTGCTGCAAGGATGGGCGCAGACCGATGTGGCCGTCAGCGCGTATGGCGCATTCAATCAATCGACGAGCGGGGCCGGGACAGTGCAAAGCCCGTCGAACCAAGCCGGGTTCCTGATCGAGGCACGACATATCAAAAAACCCCTGGTCGGCTATGAAGCAACGTATGCATACAACCGCGCCAATCAGGCGTATTCCAGTTTCATCAACCCTCCGTGTCCCATAGGAGGGTCCTCCTTCTGCGGACCGACGACAAAAACAGCGGCCATTCCAGCCAATGCGCACGAGTTCACTGCCGATTGGGTGGCCTCGCTCAAGCTGGCCAATCTCAGGCCGTTTGCTCTGGCCGGTGGTGGACTCCTCGTCGATGTGCCCAGCGGCGGCACCTTGACGACGGTCTCTTGTGGCCAGTTCAACCCACTTTGTCATGTATCCACCACCAACGCTCCCACAAATACCGCAATCAAAGCGGTCTTTGTCTACGGTGCTGGCGTGGACTGGACATTGCTCCCACACCTGGGTCTGCGTTTTCAGTACCGTGGCAATCTATACAAGGCCCCGGCCCTGTCAACGGCCTTTTCCTCGACAAACAGTTTTACGCAAACGGCGGAGCCGATGGTGGGAGCATTTTTCCGGTTCTGACTGGATGGATGCTGCCGGGCATCCCTGGAAAAAGACGAAAGCAATGCCCATGCAGAATTGTCCTATGTGGTGCGATCCGCCTTACTCTGGATTCCGGTCCTGTCGCCAGGCGCCCGACTCATCGCTCAAATTCTGAGGAAACTGCCTATTTTTGTTCTCCCTTGACAAGTCGGCTGCTTGCTATATGATTTCACTACCCCTCCCTCCTCAACATTCCCCAAAAGCCATCGTTGAACGTCCCCGCTTCAACAATCCCGCCAGAAATGCCGGGGCGATTTGTTTATGAAAATACAGAATGGGGGATCGCAATGAAGAGCAAACATATTTCGATTTATTGTCTAGCGACCATGGCGTTGTTTTTCGCCACCAGTTTTATCCATGCTTCCACGTCCAAAGAAGCGCGGGAGGCACTTAGCAAGGAGCTGCTGGGCAAAGATGCAAAGGCGCTGATCGATATGCCCGCCTACAAGGAAGGGATCGACATCTACTATACGCCGCCATCGAACAAGCGCACGGACGATCGCGGGATCGACCTGAAGGGCCTGACCAAGTGGCTGAAGGCCAAGGGCGTGGGCGTGGAAAAGGGCGAGGAGGTCACCATTACCAACGTGAAGGTCGATAGCAGGATGATCGAGATCCACCTGGGCGGCGGCGGAGAAGGCAGACGCGGCAGCAACCATGCCAATAAGGTGAACGCGGGCTTCAAACGCGCGGGCGGCTCCCGCATCAATTTCCGCTATCAACGAGATCTGACCGACGCGGACCTGCAAACGAGCAATTTTTTCAAGTTCATGGGTCGAGTTGTGGACGTGAGCGGGATCGAGACCCAATTGGACGTGAAGAAAATGCCCGCCGTCGACCAGGGAGCCATTGACAACCACACCGTCATCAACGGTATGACCTACGAAATGGTCCTGTTGAGTTTTGGCGATCCGGAACAGAAAAAAGTAGAAGACAGCACTGGCAGTACCTTCAAGGAAACCTGGTATTACCTGAAGGACGGACACCGCTGGATACTGCACTTTGAGAATGGCAAGGTGGCGCAAATCCAGACGTTCTGAATGGCGGCTTTCATTCCCAGGTCTCAGAAGCGAGACCCTTCGACAAGCTCAGGGCGGGCCCTGGGGCGCCCGGCACAAGGATTGTCTCTGGGACGTGAAACCGCAGGTCCCTCCACTTCGGTCGGGATGACAAACCGTAGGTCTGCTAATCCTTCCAGGCGCCGAGTTGTTTGCGCAACAGGACCAACTGGCCGAGGTGATAACTGGTGTGGTCGCCCGCCAGCAGAATCTCCCGCAGGATGGTTTGGCCGTCTCCCCAGGGAATCTTTGCGGAGAGGTCGGTGCTGGGATCCTGGATCAGTTTGTCGAGGGCTTTCAAGTCCTTGTGGATCGCTGCGACGCAGTGATCCCAGGCGGCGGGTGATTTCGGCGACTCTTCTTTCGGCCAATACCCCTCGGGCCACTCTGGCGCCTCATATTGGGGATTGGTACAAAACTCCAGCAGATCGTGCAAGGCGATGCGAATATGTTCCAGCATCTGCCATGCATTGTGCGGCGAGCGCGCGGGTTTTTTGTCGAGCAGGGAAGCAGGCATTTCCTTCACTGCCGCATCGAGCGTGGCGTGGGCCTGGTCGCCGCGGAGAAATGCCGACAGCTCGCGCCGAACGGAATGATCGTATGAGGAACGATCGGGACTGGTGAAATTTGTGGGCATCTTCGCTCCTTGACGCAAGCTTTGCAAAGTTGGATGCGGTCTTCGGCAAAGAGGGCGCATCTTACAGGTGGGGTACGCAGGAGCGGATGTTTCAATCCCACTCAAGCCAAAAGATGGCTTGAATGGGGCACCCCTGCGAAGGTCCCTCCATTCCGGTCGGGATGACAAGTTTTTTTGGTCGAAGCGATGCTGGAAACCAACGGCTCGGGCGCGTATCTAGCGGAGGATGACTTTGGCGTTGCCGAGATGCTCGGCGATCAGGCGGCCGACGAGCGGCTTGAGGGACTCACCGGTTTTGGGGAACACAAACTGCTGGGCGGTCTCGTCCCAATCCAATTTGAAACTGGTGGAAAGAGCGGAAATCCATATCTGGCGGACGGGAGCGTTGGGGGTGAGAACGAATTTGGAGGGCGGCTCGTCGAAGCCGATGTTGAGGACGCCGTTCTGTTCTTCCACCTCAAAGTCGGCGTCAGTCTCGGCGAGGATCAATGCTTTTTTCAGCGATTCCAGAGCGCTGTCGGCGTGGCGTCGGAAGGCGATTTCGTCAATCATGGAGCTAGTGTACCAACATTCCAGCCGCACCGGATGCATGTAGCATGAAGGCATCGATGCGCAGGGATGCCTGCGGGCAGAAGAGTTTCCGAGTTGTGGCAAGTCGCGGAAAAGGCCGCCGGCCAACTCAGTTGAGCCTCGTATATTTTTCGGTTGTGCTGCTGTTGTTGTGGATGTTGCCGCAGGCGACGGACGCCTATTCATTCCTGACGCATGAAGACCTGGTCGATGTGGCGTGGCACAGGTCGATCCAGCCGGCATTGCTGGCCCGATTTCCAACGACCACGGCGGCGCAACTGCGCGAGGCCCGCTCCTACGCGTACGGCGGGACCACCATCCAGGACATGGGCTATTACCCATTCGGACATCAGCTTTTCAGCAATCTGACGCATTACGTGCGATCGGGCGAATTTGTGAACAACCTGATTCGCGACTCCCGCAATGTGGATGAATACGCGTTTGCGCTGGGCGCGCTGTCGCACTATGTGGGAGACAGCGACGGACATCGCTTCGCGACCAATCCTTCGACGCCGATCGAGTTTCCTTCGCTTGAGGAAAAGTATGGGCCGGTCGTGACCTACGATGAAGCTCCGCATGCGCATGTGCGGACGGAGTTTGCCTACGATGTGGAGCAGTTGAGCCGGCATGAATTTGCGCCGGTGGGATACACGCGTGCGATGGGGTTCAAGGTCCCGCGCACGCTGGTGGAGCGGGCATTTTTTGAAACCTATGGATTGTCGCTGCGCTCGGTGCTGGGACGTCCGCGTCCGGCGTTTGAAAGCTACGATTCCGCTGTGGGCAAAATGCTGCCGACAATTGCCGATGCGGAGGTCCTGATCCACCGCAAGGATTTTCCAGCGGCGGCGGACATGCCGGCGTTTCATCGGTTTTCCAGTCGGCAGGAGCAGGCGGGGGTTGAGAACGACTGGGCCCGGTACAAGCAGAAAGCCGGATTCAAAGTGCATTTCGTTGCATTTCTGATTCGCATTGCGCCGAAGATTGGGGCAGTTTCCGATTTGGCGATTCGCGGCCCAAGGGCGGAGACGGACCGCTGGTATATCGAGAGCGTCAATCGATCCATGGACGATTACGAGCGGATGCTGCGCGAGTTGGCCAAAGACCCGAAGCACGCGCTGGACCTGCCGAATCGGGACCTGGATACGGGCAGCCTGGTGCGGCCCGGCGCTTACGTGCTGACTGACAAAACCTATGCGGAGCTGCTGAAACATCTAACCGCCGACCCTGGGCGCCGCGTTCCGCGCGGGCTGCGCGACGATGTGCTGGCGTATTATGCGGACCCGAACGCGCCGATTTCAACCAGAAAGAATTCGAAGGCATGGAAGCGGGTACAGACGGAGCTGACGACGCTGCGGGGAATGCGGACTGTGGGAAGCAAGAACGTGGCGATGTTGCGGCGATAATTTTTGCGAAGATTTTATATTCGAAAATTGCGGCGAAAGATTTTGTTGCCGACGAAGCGACTTGGGGCGGCCAATTTCGTTGACGCTTGGCAGCGGCGTGGCCAACAATAGGGGCATGGCAAAAACTGCAGGTTCAGGATCTGGCGCGGGCGATTTCGGACTGCTCGTGTTGCGCGTTGTGCTGGGAGCGACGCTGTTTTACAAGCATGGGCTGGAGAAGATCGCCCACTTCTCGCAGATGTCCGCTCATTTTCCCAACCCTCTCCACGTCGGTTCGCATGTCAGCCTGATTTTCGCGCTGCTATCGGACGCGATCTGCTCGCTGCTGGCGGTGCTGGGACTGGGTACGCGCTTCGCGGCGTTCATCATTGCCGTGAATATGAGCGTGGCGCTTTATTTTGTGCATCACATGGCGCTGCGGTCGGAACATGGCGAGATGATGCTGATCTACATTGCCGGATTTATTGCATTGATCTTCACCGGCGGTGGGCGCTTCAGCCTCGACTGGAAATTGTGGGGACGCAGCTAAGGCAATACCGGACGAGCGGACTCTTCACCGCCGCGAAACGTGCGCGATGGACCACGCGACGGAACTCACTTGAGATAAGAAGGTCGACCCGGAGGTCTCCAATGCCGAAACGAAAATTGGAAAAGGTCAAGCAAGTGAAGGAGCAGGCGCGGCTCAAGATTGGACGTCCGCCACGGCCCCAGGTCATCCCGAACAAGAAGAAGGACCGGAAAATTGAAGTGGAGTAAAGTGCAAAAGCCCTCTATCCAGAGGGCTTTTGCATCAAGCACAACAGAATCCCACATGGTTTATCTGACTAAAAAGGGATGTCGTCGTCGGTGATTTCAGTGGATTGGGAGAAGTCTTCCGCCGGGGCGCGCTGGTCGAAGGATGCGGTGTTGGATTTGCTGTAGCCGCCGCTGCTGCCGCTCTCGCCGCCTTCGCCGCGTCCGGAGAGCAGCGACAAATCGTTGACGATGATCTCCGTCCTATATTTCTTTTGGCCAGTGGTCTTGTCGTCCCAGGATTGGGTGCGGAGGCTGCCTTCCACATATAGCTTATTGCCTTTTTTCACGTAGTCGCGAACAATCTCGGCGACTTTTCCAAATGCAACCAGGTTGTGCCATTCGGTGCGGTCCTGCCAGGTGCCGTCTTTGTCCTTGAAACGGTCGCTGGTGGCAATGGAAAATGTGGCGACGACTGTGCCGGTGGCGGCGGCTTTGATTTCAGGGTCTTTGCCGACGTTGCCGAGAAGAATTACTTTATTGACGCTCTTTGCCATGTTGGACCTGCTTCCCCTTCAAGAAACTTATTTTCGCACAACCATAGCAGATCGGCGCGGAAACCGCATCTGCGCTAGATACCGCTGCGGTGCAGTCTGCGATTGCGCAGCCATTTGGCGCCGCCTAGCACCAGCAGCATCAGGCCGAAGGGCAGTCCCATCAAGGCGAACATCAGGGACAACCATCCTGCATTGGAGCGGGCCCCGTAAATGCCGATGCCGCCGAAGACTTTCTCGGTGAGCAGCAGCGAGAGAAGACTGGCCAGCACAATCCAGAAACCGGCTTTCAGCAGGGCGCGGGTGCCGTCGTCGGGCCGGGGGAGATTGTCGGCCGGCAGCCGGGAGGGCATTTTCAACGGCGCTGGATCGATGGCGGGCATGTGGGTTCCCAAGGGGCTCAACTCCAGGCCGCGAGCATCGCGTAGACGACTACGCCGGTGACAGAAACGTAAAGCCAGATGGGGAAGGTATAGCGCGCGATGCGTTTGTGCTGGGCAAATCGGCCGCTTAAGGAGAAAAAGAACGTAATCAGGATGAGCGGCAGGACCACGACGGAGAGAAAGATATGGCTGATCAGGATGGCCAGGTACACGGTGCGGACGGTGCCGTGGCCGGGGAAAATCGTATCCCCATGGAGCGCATGGTTGGCGACGTAGCTGACCAGAAACAGCGCCGAGAAGGCGAAGGCGGTCATCATCGACGTGCGATGGCGGACGATTTGACGATGACGGATAAAGTAGAAGCCGACGAGCAGAGCGATGGCGCTGAGGCTGTTCAGCACGGCGTTGAGCGCGGGCAGGAACATCAGGCTCTGGGCATATTGCGGCGGGGTGTGATGGACATAGATCAGCCAGAGCAGCAGGCTGACGGCGGCTGCGCTGAGCAGGACAATTCCAGCGATGGGAACGCGCGTGCTGACGGGCGAATTGGGAGCGGCGGTTGGCATGGAAGTTCCGTTCCTTTCCTGCGTTTGAGCATTCATACGGCGGCCCCAGTGCGGCAATTTCAAGTTCCACCGGAATGCTTTCAATCCCAGGTTAGCTGCGCGAACCTGGGGCACCCGGTACCTCGCCAAATTTTTCAATCCCACTCAAGCCAGAAGAAGGCTTGAATGGGGCACCGCCATCCTCTCCTATGCCGCGGGCTTGTTGGTGCGGCGGTTGACGACGGCCCATGAGCCGACAAATACGACGGCGCAGAATGCCAGCGTGACAATCAAGTTCATCTCCGGAGAAAAGGTTGTAGCCTCGGCGGGGAACAGGCCGTTGCGCAGCGCATCGACGCCGTAGGTGAGCGGATTCAGCAACATCAAAAATCGCAACCAGCCAGAGGCCCCGCTGACGGGAAACAGCGCGCCCGATCCCATCCATAACGGAATCAGGACCAGGTTGATGATGGCGTGGAAGGCCTGGGTGGAATCCATAGGCCAGGCAATGATGAAGCCGAGCGCGGTGAGCGAGAACGACGTGAGCGCAATGGCCACCATGGCGTAGAAGATACCGAGCGTGGTTGTGTGGACGCCGGCCAGCGGACAAAACACGAGGAAGACCCAGCCTTGAATCGCCGCCAGGGTCGCCCCGCCGAGAACTTTGCCGAGGACGATGGCAGATCGGCTGACGGGCGAGGCCAGCACGGAGAGCAGAAAACCTTCATTACGGTCCTGGATCAACGACATCATGCTGAAGATGGCGGTGAAGAGGACGATCATGATGATGGCGCCGGGAAAGAAGTAGCTCAAATAATGCGAGGAGTCGGCGGAGACTGCGGAACCGGCACCGTGACTTTGAAACGTTTTTGAAAATCCGGAGCCGAGCACCAGCCAGAACAGCAGCGGGGAAGCAATGACGCCGACGACGCGCGCTTTCTGGCGATAGAAACGGACCAATTCACGACGCCAGAGGGAGTAGGCGGGAATCCACAGGCTGGCGGTGATGGAGGATTTCGGTGCGAGACGGACGGTCGCGGTTGCCATTACAATTTCTCCTCGCCATGGTCGAGCCAGAAGCGGTGGCCGGTTCGCTGGATGAAGACATCTTCCAAGCTGGGTTTCGAAACGGAGACGGAGACGATTTCGCCGGGGAAGGCCTCGACCACTTCGGTGAGGAAGCGGTGACCGTGCTCGCGTTCGACGCGGACGGCGTTGTCGACGACAACGGGGACGACGCCGAAGCGATCCGCAATGCGAGCGGCCAGGGCGGTTGCTGCGTCGGCGGAAGCGGTTTCAAACTGGACGATGTCGCCGCCGATCTCCGCTTTCAATTCCACCGGACTGCCCAGGGCGACCAGCTTGCCTTCGCTGAGGATGGCGAGGCGATCGCAATGCTCGGCCTCTTCCATCAAGTGAGTGGTGACCAGGACGGTGACGCCCTGCTGATCGCGCAGGATTCTCAGATAGTTCCAAAGGTCGATGCGCGCGCCGGGATCGAGGCCGGTGGTGGGTTCATCGAGCAGCAGCACGGAGGGCGAATGGATCAGGCCCTTGGCAAGCTCGACGCGGCGCTTCTGGCCGCCGGAAAGAGTTTCGACCAAATCATTCTTGCGGTCGGTGAGGCCGACGCGGTCGAGCACTTCTTTCGGGCGCGCTTTCAGGTGAGCGCCGCTGAGACCGTAGAGATGGCCTTGATGCATCAGGTTCTCGCCGACCGTGAGTTTCACATCGAGACTGGTTGCCTGAAAGACGATGCCGGTTTGCAGGCGCACGCGATTGGGCTCTGTTGCGACGTCAAAGCCGGCCAGGCGGGCGTGACCGCCGGTGGGAACCATCAGCGTGGAGAGAATCCGGAACAGGGTGGTTTTGCCGCTGCCGTTGGGGCCGAGCAGGCCGAAGATTTCCGCCGGGCGAACGTCAAAGGTCAGGCTGTCGAGCGCCAAGCGCGAACCGTAGTCGTGGGAAAGACGATCCAGCTCAATCGGTGCATGCGGGGCGAACAGGCCGGGCGGAGTGCTCTTTGTCGTCGCCTGTTGCGAGCGGTCGATCTGTTGTGTGGCTGCCATGGGTCTCAATTCCTCCTGATGGCGTTGAGCATCAGCACTGCCAGCAGCAGCGGCAAATAAGTCACACTGACCTTCAGCAAGGCACGCGCATAGAGGCGGGACTGGCTTGCGGAAGATTTTGTGATCCGCGTAAAGCGGATGGTGTAGGCCAGATACAGCAGGCCCAGCAACAAGGCGCTGACCCAATAGATTTTTCCCGCCATGTGCAGGTAATAGGGCGCCAGGCTGACGGGAATCATCAGGATGGCGTAGACCAGGGCCTCGGCGGCGGTGGACCATCCGTCGGGCTGCACGACGGGCAGCATGCGGATGCCGGCGCGGGCGTAGTCCTCGCGATAGAGCCAGGCGATGGACATGAAGTGGGGAAACTGCCAGACAAAAAGAATGGCAAACAGGGCGACGGCGGGCCACTCGATGGTGCCGCGGGCCGCGGTCCAGCCAATCAGCGGCGGCATGGCGCCGGGAAACGCGCCGATAAACGTGGCCATGGAAGTGAAGCGCTTGAGCGGGGTGTAAATGCCGACATAGGTGACGGCGGTGAGCAGGGTCAGCGTGCCGGTGATGAGATTGGTGCGCGCGACCAGCCAGAGCGAACCGGCGACGATGGCGAGCATCCCGATAAAGATGCCGTAGCCAAGGCTGAGCCTGCCGGTTGCGAGAGGACGCTTCGCGGTTCGAATCATCAGGGCGTCGATGCGCCGTTCTTCCGCCTGGTTCAAGGCGCTGGCGCCACAGGATACGAGTGCAACGCCGATCAGGGTGTCGAGCAGCGTGGGATTGAAGGAGTCGATGCCGGACCGGGCCGCGCCCAGGTAGTAGCCGGCCCACGCGGTCATCACCACCAGCGTGGTGACGCGCAGTTTAAAGGTGGCGATGGTGTCGGCGGCGAAGCTCTTCCAGGTGTGCGTCGTCGCCTGATGCGGGCGGGTCAGGACGGCGGCAGCGTCGAAGACGGCGACTGTTCCCGATTCGGTTTCGACTGCATGGATTGCACTGGCGGGAGATCCACTGGAGGCGAAGCTGGATGGCGCGGGCGTCAGAGAAGTCCTCATAATTCCTCACTGCAGGCGGCGCAGACGTGAGGGGCGTCGATTCGACACACAATCCTCCGCGGTGAGGGTGTAGAGAGGCGTTTGCACTGGAATGATTTTGGGAAGAAGCAAAATCTGGGCACGCTTCAGGATAACAAAAGAACCCCAACCGGCCACATTCGAGTCTCCGGCACGCCGGTCCAGCGAGTGGGGTGACATTCGCAAAACCTTTGCAGGGCGTGCTCGATCCTTGGCAGACCTACTTGAACGCTTTGGTTGAGCTTTGTGGGAATTGAAGTAACCTGTGGCTGCCCTTTAGTAACCCATCGATGGATCACTTTAGTTCCTCGAAAACTCATTACTGCGCTACGATTATGATGTTTACGACGCGACCTCATCGCGCATTTTTTGAGGGAACACCTGGAGAGCTTGATATGCCAATCACGAAAAAATCGCAAAAGCACATGCTGAACGTTTTGGGGATGGTCGGGCTATGTACCCTGCTGGGGTGC
>JAJYVR010000110.1 GCA_021791935.1 Acidobacteriota bacterium | reverse complement strand
AAAACTTCGAACGCAAATCGTCCGAATAAGCTTGCGCCATCGCTTGTCTTCGCGGAAATCGCCAAACCAAATTTATCGCACCCCTAGCATCCGGGATATAGCAATCTTGGTTCCGCTCTAAGCCCGCGACTTGGCTTTGCCTGGTCGCCGGACAAGAACTGGGTGGTTCGCGGAGGATTCGGGATCTTCTTCGATCGCTATCTGCTCTCCACCGTCAACCGCATTGAGGAGTTCGATGGACTCCACGCCACGCAGCAAATCGCGGAAGGCGCGGACGCCGCAGCTTTCTATCAGTCGGGAAGTTCCTTCACCGCGCCGCATCCCGGCATTGCGCCCAGCATCTGGCAGGCGCAGCCGAACTTGGCCAATCCCTACAGCGAGACCGCGTCCTTCGGCATCGAGCGCCAGCTTCCGGCGCAATGGACGGCCAGCGCCGAATACCGCTTCGTTCGCGGCGTAAAAATGGGGCGCACGGTCAATGTCAATCTGCCGCCTCCCGTGCCTCTGACGTTGGCGAATGCGGCGGGCCTGGGAATTTCGGGGCCCACAGCCCAGCAGATCGGCCGCCCGATTTTTCCTCCGCGACGTCTCAACCCCGCGTATGACGCCATCAACCAGTTCCAGACCGAAGCCAGCTCGAACTACAACGGTGTCACCGTCACGCTGAACCGGCAATTTAACGAAGAATTCGAGCTGATGGCCGGCTACACGTTCTCGAAGACCATCGACGACGCTTCCTACGATACGGAGCAGCCGCAGAATCCCTATGCCCTCAACGATGAGCGCGCCCTCTCGCTCGAAGACCAGCGGCATCGCTTCGTCCTGAGCGGACTCTGGGTGCTTGGCCCCGACCTCGACGACCCCCAGGATGCCGCCAAAGGAGGCGCTTCCAACCCGCTTCTGCACGCTCTCTACGGATTGGAATTCGCCCCGATTCTAGCGGTCGATAGCGGCTTCCGCGCCAACCCGCTCACCGGCGTGGACACCAACCTGGAACATATTTATCCCTTCGCCGCGCGCCCGCTTGGGCTGGCACGCAACAGCCTGCAAACGCCGCCGAACGTCCACTTCGACCTGCGCATCCTCAAGATGGTCCCCATCTGGCGAGGTCATCTGGACATCGTCGCCGAATCCTTCAACCTGCTGAACAAGCAAAATGTCGATGTGGTCAATCCCGTCTATGGATCGGGCGCACCCGCCGACCGGCAATTCAACCAGCCGATTCAGATCGCCGACCCGCGAAGGATCCAGTTCTCTCTGGATTATGAATACTGATCCGTTCCGCGTGAATCGCAGGCCCCCTATCGCGTCCCATGAGTGCTGGCCCCTCACGTCCACGAAAACCGCTCCGCACCGCTACAATTCTCTACGCGCCAAAGTTTTTTGCGGGACCAGTAAGGTCAATATTTCCGGCGCCACTTCCATCCGCACCGGCAGCGTGCCCAGCCATTCTCCATCCGCTTCGACAAATAATTCTTCCGCCGCGTCTTCCAACCCGAAGCACTCGACCGATTCGCAATCCACCAACTCAATCGGACTCGCGTACCGATGCCGTCGCAGCAACACCGCAATTATGAATCGCAAGTAGCGCAGACGGCTGCGCGTTTTCAGCGCAATCACCTGCAGATTGCGGCTGACGATGGCGGCCCCAGGCGCCAGGTTGCCCAGCACGCCGCCAAAATTGGCGATGCGCACCGCCAGAATTTGCGACACTTCTTCCACTCGCGGCGTTGGGTTTCCGCTCTCCTGAAAGCGCGCCCTAAACATGGGATAGCTGTAGGCGACCCACAGCCGAAACGCCTCCACCACATACAGCGCATATCCGAACCGCTGTTTCGATTTTGGATCCAGCCGCGACATAAAAAGCGCGTCCGCGCCGACTCCGGCTGCGACGATAAAATATCGCGAACGGGCATTGCCTTCGCTGTCCCGATAAAAAACCTGGCCCACCGACACCCGCACCGGCGTTGCCGTCAACAGCATCGTCGCGGCCTTCACCGGCGAGGCCGGCAGCCCCAGGTCCGCAGCCAGCGCGTTCGCCGTTCCCATGGGAACCACGCCCAGCGCCGCCGTTCCGCCCACCAGCCGCTGCAGCGCTTCATGCACGGTGCCATCCCCGCCGAGGCCATGATGGTGTCGTACCCTTCTTCCATCGCCGCGTGCGCCTGCGTTCCGGCGCTCTCCGGCGATTCGGTGGCGATCGCTTTCACTTCCACGCCCGCCCCGCGAAGTACCGCCGCCACCTCCGCGATCGCCGCGGCCCGCCGCTCCGGACGCTGTCCGGATGCCGGGTTGTAAATCAACGCAACACGACGCATCGAATCTGCCACCTCAGCCCAGCTCGCCGCTCCCGACGAGCGGTCGCACTATTCTTACACGCGGCCCGACAGCCTATGTCAACAGGCGATGAACGGCGAACGGATTGCCTGAAGTCCAATCGCGTCGCGCCATTCCCTGCGCCAACCGCTCCTCTCTGCTAGCCTAAAGAGTTTGCAGGTTTGTATACGGAGAAAATCGTATGGCTTTCAAATTTAAAGGAGTCGATTTCATCGGCTTCGACGCCTTGCTCAGCGAAGACGAGCGCCTGGTCCGCGACACCGCGCGCCAGTTTATTGAAGACAACCTCATCCCCATTATTGAGGAGTGCAACCGCGAAGGCCGCTTCCCCAGAGAATTGATCCGGCCCATGGGCGAGCTCGGTTTCTACGGCGCTACTATTCAAGGCTACGGCTGCGCTGGCATGAACAATGTCGAGTACGGCCTGGTCATGCAGGAAACCGAGCGCGGCGACTCCGGCTTGCGCAGCTTTGTCAGCGTGCAGTCCGCGTTGTGCATGTATCCCATCCACGCCTTCGGTTCCGACCAGCAGAAGAATGAATGGCTGCCGCAAATGGCCACCGGTGAAAAACTCGGCTGCTTCGGCCTCACCGAGCCGGACTTCGGCTCCAACCCCGGCGGCATGCGCACCCGCGCGAAAAAACATGGCGGCGACTACATCCTGAACGGCGAAAAAATGTGGATCACCAGCGGCACGCTGGCCGACGTCGCGATCGTCTGGGCCAAGGTGGATGATGAAGACGGTCGCGTCCGCGGATTTCTCGTCGACACCAAACTCCCCGGCTTCAGCGCCTACGACGTCCACGGAAAATGGTCCTTGCGGGCCTCCGTCACCTCCGGCCTCTCCATGCAGGATGTGCGCGTGCCCGCTTCGGCGTTGCTGCCCGGCAGCGGCGGCCTGAAGTCGCCCCTGATGTGCTTGAATCAGGCGCGCTACGGCATCGGTTGGGGCGCGCTCGGCGCGGCCATGGCGTGCTACGACACGGCGCTGCAATATTCCCTGCTGCGCAAGCAGTTCCGCGATCAACCCATCGCCAGCCATCAGTTGATTCAGGAAGAACTGGCCTGGATGATCGGCGAAATCACCAAGGGCCAACTGCTTTCACTCCAGGTCGGCCGCTTGAAAGATGCCGGCGCCGTCGGTCACGAACACATCTCCATGGCCAAGCGCAACAATGTCTGGATGGCGCTCGAATGCGCGCGCAAGTCCCGCGACATTCTCGGCGCCAACGGCATCACCGACGACTACCCCGTCATGCGCCACATGATGAACCTGGAGTCCGTAAAGACCTACGAGGGCACCCACAACATGCACACCCTCATCATCGGCCAAAGCATCACCGGCATCCCCGCGTACTAGCTGCGCCGTCGCCGGGTGCCCCATGTCTCGCTTCTGAGACATGGGATGAAAAGGTTCGCAGCTCGAGAATCCGGGTGCCCCAGGTTCGCGCAGCTAACCTGGGATTGAAAGCGCTCCGGTAACAGTGAAAACGCCCTAACTGCGCCTGCGCTGTATATGTAACTCTTTCAGTTGCATTTCCGTTGCCGGTGAAGGCGCATCCACCATCAGGTCCACCGCCTTCGCCGTTTTCGGGAACGCAATCACCTCGCGCAGGCTCTGCGCTCCGGCCAGAATCATCACAATCCGGTCCAGCCCCAACGCGATGCCGCCGTGCGGAGGCGTTCCATACTCCAGCGCTTCCAGGAAGAATCCGAATCGTTCTTTCGCTTCTGCCTCGCTCATTCCCAGCGAATGAAAAATCTGCTGCTGCACTTCCTGGCGATGGATACGAATCGACCCTGAACCCAGTTCAATGCCATTCAGCACAATATCGTAGGCCAGCGCCCGCACCGCACCCGGATTGGACTCCATTCGGCCCGCCTGCAAATCGTCCTCGTGCGGGGATGTGAATGGATGATGCGCAAACGTCCATTTTTTTGATTCCTCATCCCACTCGAAGAACGGAAAATCGGTCACCCACAGGAATTTGTAATCCTCCGCCGTGCCCTTCTTCTCGAACGCTCCGTGTTCCTCGCGGAATCGCTTCGCAAGCTCCAGCCGCAGTTGTCCCGCTTTCTTGTAAATCCACGCATGATCGCGCGACTTGTTGGCCCCGAGACGCGGGCTCACCACCACCAGCCGATGTTCCGGCTCGATCCGTTCCAACTTGCAATTCGCGGCCACCGCGCGATCGATTCTCTCCGACAGCCCGGCATACTGTGCGCTGCTCGCCAACCGCTCCACGTCCAGGTAGGCAAGGTCCGGCCCCAGCCCGGTCTCCACCTCCTTGATGAAAGCTTTTTTCTGCGTATTGCTCATCGCCTGCTTGTTGGGAATCGCGATGGCAACGATCGGCAGCCCCGGCTCAATCTTCAGCGATTCAAGCTCCGCCGCCTCAAACTCACTGCGAACATCTGTCAACTCCGGCAAACGCATGTCCGGCTTGTCGATGCCGAAACGGCGAATCGCATCGTCATACGTGATCTGCGGAAATGGCGTTGACAACGTGATCCCTGCCTCTCGAAAGGCCGCCGTCAAAAATCCTTCCACCACGCGAAACACCGTCTCCTGTTGCGGAAACGTCATCTCCAAATCGATCTGGGTAAACTCCGGCTGCCGGTCGGCGCGTAAATCTTCATCGCGAAAGCAGCGCGCAATCTGGAAATACCGGTCCAGTCCGCCGATCATCAGGATCTGCTTGAACATCTGCGGCGACTGCGGCAGCGCGTAGAATTCCCCCGGATGCACCCGGCTCGGGACCAGATAATCTCTCGCGCCCTCCGGCGTCGAGCGCGTCATAAACGGCGTTTCAATCTCCAGAAATCCCTCGCCGGAAAGATACTGCCGAATCGCCAGCGCAACCTTGTGCCGCAGGATCATATTCTCCTGCATGGCCGGCCGGCGCAGATCGACATAGCGATACTTCAAGCGCAGCTCTTCGTTTCCAATCGCCTCTTCCGCCGGCGAAAACGGCGGCGTCTTGGCATCGTTCAATACGCGCAATTCGTCCACGTCGATTTCAATTTCGCCCGTCGGCATATTCGGGTTGATGGCTGCCGCATCGCGGCGACGCACCTTCCCCTGCACCGCCACCACATATTCCGGCCGTACCGCCTCGGCCTTGGCATGTGCCTCCGGACACAGTTCCTTGTCCAGCACAATCTGCACAATCCCAGCTCGGTCCCGCAGATCGAGAAAAATCAAATTCCCATGATCGCGCCGCCGGTTCACCCACCCCATCACGACAACTTGCTCGCCATCCGCAGACAGCCGCAGCTCTCCGCACATCTGTGTTCGCTGCAAATTTCCTAGAAGATCAAGTTCCATTTTTCCCTTATCAAAGCCTGAGATAATTCATCTTTATCCGCGCACTGCAATCCGATCGCTATTGTGCGCCCAACATCTTTGCCAGCTCACCGCGCGGCACCTTCGTCTGTTCGCCAGTTTGAAAATCTTTGACTGTGACCATGCCGGAAGCTGCTTCCTCTTCGCCAAACAAAACAATCTTTCGTGCCAGCTTGTTGCCCATCTCAAACGACTTCTTCAGACGGAACGTTCCATCACCCAACTCGACACGCAGACTCGCGCGACGCAGTTCTCGCGCCAGCACCAGCGATTCCGCCTGCTGCGCTTCGCCCAGCGGAGCGATATAGGCGTCAGCCAAAAGAGCAGCGCTCGACGCTCCCTGCGCTACTTGCTGCGCCTGCAGCGTCAAAACCAGCCGGTCCGCGCCGATGGCAAATCCAATTCCCGGCGCCTTCGGGCCGCCGAGCATCTCGCTGAGGCCATCGTATCGTCCGCCGCCCAGCAGCGCATTCTGCGCACCCAGCCCACCGTGAGTAAATTCAAATGTCGTCCGCGTGTAGTAATCCAGCCCGCGCACCAGTCGAGGACTCACTTTGTACGCCACGCCGCAAGCATCCAGCGCTGCGCATACCTGCGCAAAATGCGCGCGAGAATCCTCATCGAGAAAATCCGCAATCTTCGGCAGCGCGTCGATCTTTTCCTGATCCTCCGGAACTTTGCAGTCCAGCACTCGCAGCGGATTCGTCACCGCACGCCGCTGGCAATCCACGCACAACGTCGGGGCAACATCCGTCAGCGCCGTCCGCAGCGCTTCCACATACCGTGGCCGGTCCTGCGCCGAACCCACCGAGTTCAACTCCAGCGTCCAGCCGGTCACGCCCAGCTCATCCAAAAACGTCGCCAGCATCTCCAGCACTTCGGCGTCGCGCAGCGGTGATTCGCTGCCCGCGCTCACCGGCCCAATCACCTCGGCCCCAATCTGGAAAAACTGCCGATACCGCCCCTTCTGCGGACGCTCCCGGCGAAACTGCGGACCTATATAGTAGAGCTTCTGCAGCAAGCCGCTGTCGCCCAGTTTGTGTTCAATATAAGCGCGCACCACCCCGGCGGTGTTCTCGGGGCGCAGCGTCAGCATCTGCGCTTTTTCCGACTGCGCCCGCGGCCGGTCCTCCCAGGTGTACATTTCCTTGGAAACAATGTCGGTCTCTTCGCCCACGCCGCGCGCAAATAGTTGCGTGTCCTCAAAAATCGGCGTGCGAATTTCACCGAACGCATAGCGCTCGAGCACGCGCCGCGCCGTTGCCTCCACTCGATTCCATAGTTCGGTTTCCGGCGGCAGCAAATCGCGCGTGCCCCGTACCGCCTTGATCTGGCTCATAGTCACTTCTATTAACGATAAATGGTCTATTGCAGAAAGGGACACGAACGAGACGGAAATGTCTCGGATTGGCGGCAGCGAGCGCATCTCGCTGCGCCTTGTTCAAAATGAAAACCGGGACCCAGCGTGCCCGGTCCCGGTTTTCATTCCTGCCATCCTGGCGATGGCCGCTCAGCACTCCGGCTCGTCGCGAGAAGTATCTTGCAACGACGCGTCCGCATGCATCAGCAACGCAACTGCCGCGGAGGTCATGCGCGTCTTCGCCGAATCCGCGCGACTGGTCAGAATAATAGGAACAGAAGCTCCCGTAACGATTCCGGCCAAGCTGGCGCCGCCCAGATATTCCAACTGCTTGGCCAGCATATTGCCGGATTCCAGATCGGGGACCACAACGATGTCCGCTTGCCCCGCAACCGCGGAAACCAGGCGTTTGATCTTCATCGCTTCCGGGCTCACCGCAGTATCGAATGCCAGCGGCCCATCCAGAACGCCTCCGGTAATCTGTCCCCGGTCCGCCATTTTGCAAAGCGCCGCCGCATGGATCGTCGAAACAATGCTGGACTGCACCGTCTCCACCGCCGACAGGATCGCCACCTTCGGCATTGGAACTCCCAACACATGGGCCAGGTCGATTGCATTCTGCACGATGTCCACCTTGTCGTCCAGCGTCGGCAGAATGTTGATGGCGGCATCGGTGATCAACAGGATGCGATCGTAGGCGGGCGTTTCCATCACAAAGGAATGGCTGATCCTGCGCGCCGTGCGCAGCCCGGTCTCCTTGGCCAACACCGGACGCATGAACGCATCGGTGTGCAGGCTTCCCTTCATCAAGGCGTCGGCCACCTTGCTGCGGCACAGTTCCACGGAGATCTTTGCCGCCTGAATTTCGTCTTCGGCGTCGATCATTTCGCACGATCCGATATCGAACCCTTCCGCCTCCGCGAGACGTTGAATCCTCGCCTTCGGTCCCACCAGGATGGGCCGGATCACGTCGCAAACCGCCGACTCCAGGGCCCCGGCCAGCGCAACCTTCGTCAGCGGATAACAGACCGCAACGGGAATGGGCGGCAGTTGCCGGGCGCGTTCCAAAAGTACGTCAAAGCGGCTCGCCGCGATGCCGGTTTGGGTTGACATTCAGTGCCCTTCTTTCCATTGTTCCGTATTGAATTTCACGGCGCTACGCGCGCCGGCCGCGCAGCGCAGGCGTCATCGCAAGCGACCTCCTGGGTGCTGACCGGCAACCATTCAGGATAAAGTGGTTTCCTTCGCTTCCTGCGTGATGATCGTCACTGCTGCCGCCCCGTACCCGCTGTTACGCAGGCCCACTCGCTCGCCCACACTGGCGCTCGACAGAGACGTGCTGGCGATCACTCGATGATGTGCGCTACGTCACACCCATTTTCTCTGCGCCGCTCCTATCATCTCGCTTGAAGGGGGCCAAATGTATGCCAAACAACCCGGTACTTACCCAAGGCCCGATTCTCGTGGGAATTGATTTTTCCCATCTGTCCAAGTCCATTTTAGATTACGCGGTGAAGTTGGCGCTGCAGGAATTGAGGCCGCTGCATTTCGTCTATGTCATGCCCATCGTCTCCGACGATTCCCCGGATTTGCTGCGAATCCAGCAAATGGAGCTCGAAGAGTATGTCAATGCCGCCGAACAAAAGCTCCAGGGCAACGGCCTGAAGGTCTACGGCACCCTGGTCTTTGGCTCGCCCGCGCATGAATTGCTCCGGCTGGCGGACAAAATGCGCGCCGCATTCATTGTCGTCGGCACCGAGGAGCAGAGCGGACTCGAGCGTACACTCTTGGGCTCCGTCGCCGAGGCCATCATCCGCAAATCGGACCGTCCCGTCATCGTCATTGGCCCTCAAGCTGCGGCCATGGCGAAACAAACGCTTCCCTGGAAGCGCCTTATGCTGGCCTGCGACACCGCGAAAGGAGTCACCGAGGCGGCACGACTGGCCGGCGATATCGCCAGCGGTCACCACGCCCGCCTTACCCTCTTCACCGTGCGAGAAGAGGGGATTGCCAGTCCCTCCGAAGGCCAGTTCGACGCCCTGGAAACAATGATGAGTCGCGATGCCTGGCTTTCCGTCATGCCGCAATGCCTCATCCGCGAGGGCGATCCGGCCCAGGAAATTGTCCGCATGGCGGACGACTCGCAAGCGGACCTTCTGGTCATGAGCGCCCGCCGTGGCAGCGAATTGCTGACCCACCTGCGGCCCGGATTGATGGCCAGGGTGTTGCGAATGTCCCGCTGCCCGGCCCTGATTCTGCGCGATGTCCCCGCGCCCCATCGTCACCATGCGGCACATACGGCAAGTCATCCGGCGGTCTGCGTTTGACGCCGGCCGGCGAGCGCAAAACGTATCGGACGTATCGGTGAAGTCCAGACAAATTGCTGGACTTTATGGCAATAGCTTCAACCGGTTTTCAAAGGGCGCACGAACTCCTGACGGGTGCCATTTCCGGCGTAACATCGCTCTTTTGTCGCCTTGTGGTGATGGAAATCACAAGCATTGGTGCTAGTTGGCACATCCAGAAGCGGACAGCGCGTCCACAATGAATCGATATTTAGGAGTTTTCCTATGTCCAATAAGCAGTTACGGGAGTGGACCCATCCACGGCGCATTCTGCTGGCCACGGACCTTACAGACTTAGGATTCACGCTTCCGATCGCCAGGCAGCAGGCGCTTGTCTACAAGGCCGAACTGCGGATTGTCCATGTCCTGCCCGATCCCGACGCGGCGCCCATCGATCCCGCTTTAATGGCCTATTTCGACGCCGCCAGCATGCGGAAGTCGGCGGAAACATCGCTGGGAAAAGCGGTGGCGGACGCCACAGCCGAGGGCATCCGATGCTCGTTTCATCTGGCCACCGGCCACACCGTCAAGGAAATCCTCCACGCCGCCGCCGAATGGAAGGCCGACCGGCTGATCGCAGGCTCCCACGGAAAAGCGAAATTCCATCACCACATCCTCGGGTCCATCGCGGAGTCCATCTTCCATCAGATCGATATCCCGGTCCTTGCTGTGGGCCCCAAGGCTGTTCCCAGCGACTCGTCCATTAAGGGACATCCGCGCATCGTGTTTGCCGCTTCCCTCGACCACAATTCCCGCCGGATCGCGGAGTTCGCCCTCAGCGTTGCCGAAAAGCGCAGCGCCGACATCACCCTGCTGCATGTGCTGCAAAATGTTGTCCCCGAACATCCCACCACCGTTTCAGCGCGGGGGTATGCCCACAAGATGATGCAGGATTTATTGGCAATCAAGCCCCTCCGCAAGGCCCGCGCTTCCTGCCAAGTCGCCTACGGCCAGCCTGCGGAATCGATCCTTGCCTACGCCAAACACCACGCCGCGGACATGATCCTTCTCGGCGCCTCCGCCCATTCGGCCTTCAACCCCCGGTTCATCCCCGGAAACGCGTATCGCGTGCTCTGCGAGGCCCACTGCCCGGTCCTGGTGCTGAAAGCGGAATCCCCGTGGCAAAGTGTTCCCCGCCACTCTGCCCGCGACCAGCAGGAGCAGGCTCCGACCTAGATTGGGCGCAACAGTTCCCCGCTCGAAAAAAACCGCCAGGCGCATCTTTCCTCAAACAAGAAAGGCCGCGCCCGGAACGATTGTCCCACCCGGCACATCGGCTGGAACAATGTTCTTGACGAACTGCTCGCGGACCAACGCCGCCCGCGGCCTCTGCCATGCGCGCACATGCCAGGAAAATCTCTTCGGCCCGGCCCCCTATTGCATGCCCAGATCGGTCAGCACCTTGGGATTCTTGTCATCCACGGCCAGCAGATTGTGGCAGACGCTGCAATCGTTGGTCAGCGTTTTTCCATCCTTTGAAACATGGTTTCCATCATGGCAGCGGAAGCAACCGGGAAAGTCGTTGTGCCCGATG
>JAJYVR010000109.1 GCA_021791935.1 Acidobacteriota bacterium | reverse complement strand
GAACAGCGCATCGACGGCCTCCTGCAGCATTCGCTTCTCATTGCGCACGATCACTTCCGGCGCGTGCAGGTCCATCAGCTTCTTCAGCCGGTTGTTGCGATTGATGACGCGACGATACAGGTCGTTCAAATCGGAGGTCGCAAAGCGTCCGCCATCGAGCGGCACCAGCGGGCGCAGCTCCGGAGGAATGACCGGCACCACATCGAGAATCATCCACTGCGGCTTGTTCTGCGATTTGCGGAAGGCCTCGACAACCTTCAGTCGCTTGGCATACTTCAGCCGCTTCTGCAGCGAGGTTTCCACCTTCATGCGCTCGCGCAGTTCCACCGAAAGCGTATCGATATCGACCCGCTTCAGCAGTTCCTTGATCGCCTCCGCGCCCATCATCGCCTTGAAGCCGGCGGGGCGATACTGCTGATCGAGTTCGCGATAGCGCGTCTCGTCCTTGATGATGTCGCGTTCCTTTACCGGAGCGTCTCCGGCATCGATGACGACGTAGCTCTCGAAATAGAGCACGCTCTCCAGCTCGCGCAGGGAAATGTCGAGCAGGTGGCCGATGCGCGACGGCAGCCCCTTGAAGAACCAGACATGCGAACAAGGCGACGCCAGTTCAATGTGGCCCAGGCGTTCGCGACGCACGCGCGAAAGGGTCACTTCCACGCCGCACTTGTCGCAAATCACGCCGCGATGCTTCATGCGCTTGTATTTGCCGCAGAGACATTCCCAGTCCGTGATCGGCCCAAAAATGCGGGCGCAGAACAAGCCATCGCGCTCCGGCTTGAAGGTGCGATAGTTGATGGTTTCCGGCTTGGTCACTTCACCGTGCGACCAGCTGCGGATCTTCTCTGGCGATGCCAGGCTGATGCGGATCGCATCGAAGTCCGAAATCGGATTGCTAAGCTCGAATGGATTGGAACGGAACAAGACAACCTCCGTGACCGGATCTCTGCCGCGCGCGCTGCAAGCGCAACCGGACCGGTTCTTGCGTTCCCGGGATTTCCATCATGCCGGTCGTCCGTCCGTCCCGGGAGCGCGTTGGCTTATGTGGACGACGACCGTGTCTCTTACGCATTTTCACGGATAGCGTGGTGCTATGGGTGCCCCATCCTAGCGAAGCTAGGGTGGGATAGAACGACATCCGAATTACGCCAACAGTGAAAATGCTCTAAAAAACCGGCTTCAAATTCTCTTCCCAAGGCGCCGCAATCGCTCGCGGCGCTGCGGGCTTGCATTCTTAATCGGCGGCAGCCATCGTCGGCAGCGGCACTTTCTTGTTCTCTGCCTGTTTGATCAGTTCCACATCCAGGCACAACGCCTGCAACTCGCGCACCAGCACGTTGAACGACTCCGGCACGCCCGGCTCGATCGCCGCTTCGCCCTTCACGATGGCCTCGTAAATCTTGGTACGGCCATACACATCGTCGGACTTCGCCGTCAGCAGCTCCTGCAGAATGTAGGCTGCGCCATAGGCTTCCAGCGCCCACACTTCCATTTCTCCAAAACGCTGCCCGCCGAATTGCGCCTTGCCGCCCAGCGGTTGCTGCGTAATCAAGGAGTACGGCCCGATCGAGCGCGCGTGGATCTTGTCGTCCACCAGGTGCGACAGCTTCAGCATGTACATGTAGCCCACCGTGACCGGCTGCTCAAACTGCTCGCCCGTCATGCCGTCGAACAGGTAGATTTTGCCGGCAGTCGGAAGACCCGCGGCCGTCAGCAGCGCCTTGATCTCTTCCTCCTTGGCTCCGTCGAACACGGCAGTCCCGAACCAGATGCCGCGCTTCATGCCGCGCGCCACCTGCAGCAGCTTCTCATCGTCCAGGTCGAGCAACTGACGAAGCAGGGCAGTTCCACCGAAGCGCTCTTCGACAATCTTGCGCACTTCGTTGGCCTTCTGGTTCTTTTCCACCAGCTCTGCGACCTGCTTGCCCAACTCATGCGCGGCCCATCCAAGATGGGTCTCCAGAATCTGGCCCACGTTCATACGCGAAGGCACGCCCAGCGGATTCAGCACAATGTCCGCCGGAGTGCCGTCGGGCAGATACGGCATGTCCTCTTCCGGCAGAATGCGGGAGATGACGCCCTTGTTGCCGTGACGGCCGGCCATCTTGTCGCCGACCGACAGCTTGCGCTTCATGGCGATGTAGACCTTCACCTGCTTGATCACGCCGGGAGCCAGCTCATCGCCCTTTTGCAGCTTGCCGATTTTGTCGTTGGTGATCTTGCGCAGCACATCGATCTGCCGCGAGGTCATCTCTTCGATTTCATCGATCTGCTCATTCACGCGCGGGTCCTTGTCCGCGTAGCGAATGCGCTTCAGGTTGCGGGTGCTGATCAGCTCGATCGTCTCCCGGTCAAGGATCGCGCCCTTGGCCAGCAAGCGCTTGTTGCTGCGCTCATCGTGCAGGTCGGCCAGGACTTCCTTGCTGCCGAGGATCGATTCCAGACGCTTCAGCCGCTCGTCGGTCAAAATGCGAATCTCGTCTTCCAGGTTCTTTTCCAGTTTCGCGATCTGGTCGGCTTCAATCAGCTTGGCGCGCTCGTCCTTTTCCTGCCCCTTGCGGGAGAAGATGCGAACATCGACAATCGTTCCTTCCACGCCCGGAGGGCACGTCAGGGAAGCGTCGCGAACGTCGCCGGCCTTTTCGCCGAAGATGGCGCGCAACAGTTTCTCTTCCGGCGTCAACTGCGTTTCGCCCTTGGGCGTCACTTTGCCCACCAGGATGTCGTTGTGCTTCACCTTCGCGCCGATGCGAATGATGCCGCTCTCATCCAGGTCGCGCAACGCCGTCTCGGAAACGTTGGGAATGTCGCGCGTGATCTCTTCCGGCCCCAGCTTGGTGTCGCGCGCTTCAATCTCATACTCTTCAATGTGCAGCGAGGTGTAATAGTCCTCCCGCACCAGCTTTTCGCTGATCAGGATCGCGTCCTCGAAGTTGTATCCGCGCCACGACATAAAGGCCACCAGCACGTTGCGTCCCAGTCCCAGCTCGCCCTGCTCCGTGCACGGTCCATCGGCGATTACCTGGCCCTTCTGCACGCGCTCGCCCTGACGGACGATCGGCTTCTGGTTGATGCAGGTGTTCTGGTTCGACCGCTTGAACTTGGTCAGTTGATAGATGTCGGAGCCCACCTCGCGCGACAACTGCGTGGGATGGTGCTCGCCCTCGACGCGCACAATGATGCGCTCGGAATCGACCGAATCGACGATGCCATGCCGACGCGCCAGCACCACCGCGCCCGAATCGCGCGCCGTAACGCCTTCCATCCCGGTCCCGACAAACGGAGCTTCAGAGATGAGCAGCGGCACCGACTGGCGCTGCATGTTCGCGCCCATCAATGCGCGGTTGGCGTCGTCATGCTCCAGGAAAGGCACCAGCGAGGCGGCCACCGAGACCAGCTGCTTCGGGCTCACGTCCACATACGTCACTTCACCGCGATTCACCAGGACAAAGTTACCCTGACGCCGCGCTGTGACCAGTTCCCGCTTGATGCTGCCGTTCTCGTCCAACTCCACATTCGCCTGCGCGATGGTGTAGCGATCTTCTTCCCACGCGGAGAGGTAGAAACTGAACGGACCGTATTCCATCGGCCGCTTCTTCTCTTTGATCAGCTGCTGGTTCTTCTTGATGGCGTCCGGCTTCTCCAAATGGTCGCCCACGCGCAGCCCGCTATCGCCCGCGTTGATCACCTGGACAAAGTCCAGCAACAGGCCGTCGCGCACGCGGCGGTACGGAGATTCGATAAACCCATACTCGTTGATCCGCGCAAAGCACGACAGCGAGGAGATCAATCCAATGTTCGGACCTTCCGGCGTTTCAATCGGGCAGATGCGGCCGTAATGGGTGGGATGCACGTCTCGCACCTCAAACCCGGCGCGCTCGCGGCTCAAACCGCCCGGCCCAAGCGCGGACAAACGCCGCTTGTGGGTGATTTCCGACAGCGGATTGGTCTGGTCCATGAACTGCGACAACTGCGAACTGCCGAAGAATTCGCGGATCGCCGCCATCACCGGCTTGGCATTGATCAGGTCGTGCGGCATCGCCGTCGACATGTCGGGATAGACGCTCATCTTCTCCTTGATGGCGCGCTCCATGCGCACCAGGCCGATGCGGAATTGGTTTTCCATCAACTCGCCCACCGCACGCACGCGGCGATTGCCGAGATGGTCGATGTCGTCGACCACGCCGATGTTCTTGCGCAGCTTCAGCAGGTAGCGAATGGTCGAGTAAAAGTCTTCCGGCGTCAGCGTGCGATGGTCGAGCGAAGTGGCGTCCTGCTTGTCGTACAGCTTGATGTTGAACTTCAGCCGGCCCACGCGCGAAAAGTCGTACTTGCGCGGATCGAAGAACATGCCTTCGAACAGCGCGGTCGCCGTGTCCAGCGTCGGCGGGTCGCCGGGACGCAGTTTGCGATAAATCTCAATCAGCGCTTCTTCCGGCTTGTGTACCGTATCCCGGCGCAGCGTGTGCGAAATCACATTGCCCACATCGTCGCGTTCCGGCAGGAAAATTTCGAGCGAGGTGACGCCGCTCTCCAGCACCTGCCCCAGCTTTTCCTTGGTCAGCTCCTGGTTCGCTTCCAGCAACAGATCGCCGGTGGTTGTATCCACCACGTCGGCAGCCGTCATCGCGCCATCCAACTCGGACTCCTCAACCTCGACTTCGCCGACCTTGGCCGCGCGCAGCGCCTTCAGAATGCCGGCCGTAATCTTGCGCCCGGAATGCGCGATTTCCTCGCCTTTGACCACCACAGCATGGGCAGGCTTCACACCCAGCAGGTGGGTCGGCTTGGTCTCGTCGTGGCCCACCGTCCAATGCAGCTTGCCGCCCTTCACTGCGATGGTGTCGATGGTATAAAAACTCTTCAGTATCTCTTCGTCCGACTTCAGGCCCAACGCCCGGAGAAACACCGTCCCCAGGAACTTGCGCTTGCGGTCGATGCGGACGTACAGCGTGTTCTTCTGGTCGTACTCAAACTCCACCCACGAACCGCGGTAGGGAATGATCTTGCCCAGGAAATAGGTGCGGTTGTTCGCCGTCTCGAAGAACACTCCAGGGGAGCGATGCAACTGGCTCACGATGACGCGCTCGGTGCCATTCACCAGAAAGGTCCCATTCTTCGTCATCAACGGAATGTCGCCGAAAAAGACCTCCTGCTCCTTCATATCGCGGATGGTCTTGACGCCGGTTTCCGGGTTCTTGTCGTAGATCTTCAGCCGGATTGTGACCTTCAGCGGCGCGGAATAGGTCATGCTGCGCTCTTCGCACTCGCTCTGGTCGTACTTCAACTGCAGGCCCACGGGATCGCCGCACTTGTTGCAGAAGTCCGGCGTGTTCTTGTTGTAGGTGCCGCACTTGCCGCACAGCACATCGCCCGGATGAAACGGGTCGGTAATCACCATGGCGCCGCAATGGATACACGTCGTGCGCAGATGGTGCAGTCCCTTCAGGTGTCCGCACTTGCACTCCCAGTTGCCGATCGAAAAATCGACAAACTCCAGCTCCGACAGATTGCGGAAGTCGGTGATGGGGAACACGGAAGCAAACACCGACTGCAGGCCAAGGTCGTCGCGCTCGGTCGGCAGCTTGTCCATCTGCAAAAAACGCTCGTAGGAACGTCGTTGCACTTCAATCAGGTTCGGGATCTGGATTTCGGTGGGAATTTTGGAAAAATCGAGACGGCTTCGGATCGCGCGTTTCTCGTTCGGCATGCTTCACTCCTGGCTGTTTTGCCTTTTGCGGCCATTCCCGGCGGCAACCCGAAAATGGACTCGACGGCGTTCTGGTTCCTTCACGGAATGTCCGTCGATTCGACGTGGTTTAGTAACGACTGTTCAAGCTCACTGCTGAATTTCAATTCCATTTCGCGCGTTGCATCTCGTTCGTCATCCAGTTCCACAATGACGCGAGATGGAGATACTCTCTTTTCTGACCCTGTCCGCTATCGAGCCGACTGCGATCGACTGAATTCTCGCGGTCAATCCGGCGCGCGTCCCATCACGGCCCATCTTCCTCCGGAAGCTTCCGTTATGCAAAGTTGTTCAAAAACAGGAAATGGCCCGCGAGAGACAGTAAGTCCCGCGAGCGCCACAACCGGATTGTGCACTATTCGAATAGATGGGTTTTTGCTTCCGCCTGCGCTAGGGACCGCTCCCAAGCGCCGTTAGACCAATCGAAGCGAAGCCGAACTGCCATGTCGCAATCGGCAGGAACTTCACGAGCCATCGAGCCTGCGGGGCGAATGGCTCACTCCTTAGTAAGAGTAACGCACATTCGCCGCACTGGCAAGGGCAGTTACTTTACCTCAACGGCAGCGCCGGCGTCAGTAAATTTCTTCTTGATCGCCTCCGCTTCGTCTTTGCTGATCCCCTCTTTCACCGTCTTGGGAGCGCTATCGACCAGGTCCTTGGCTTCCTTCAGGCCCAGGGCCGTCACTTCGCGGACCACCTTGATGGTGTTGATTTTATTGGTTCCCGCATCCTTCAGGATCACGGTAAACTCAGTCTGCTCTTCCGCAGGCGCCGCGGCGGCGCCCGCTCCACCGCCCGCCGCCATCACCGGCGCGGCGGCCGCGGCTGAAACTCCCAGCCGCTCTTCAAGCTTCTTCACCAGAGCCGCCGCGTCCAGCAGGGTCAGCCCGACAATTTGATCCTCAATTTGCTGTAAATCCGCCATGTCCATTCTCCATATTGTTGCGAAAAGCGAGTCGTAAAGCCCAATTCCCGTAATGCTTGCGGGACTTCAACTGCCTGTCCCGATTGCCGCCGCGATGGTTTCCGTTGTGCCCAGACGACACCCCAACGCAATGCAGCAGATCTCTCGAAAAAGTGCCGGGTGCCCCAGGTTCGCGTATCTAACCTGGGATTGATAGCGTTCCAGCAACCGTGAAACTACTCCAAAAAAAATCTACGCAGCCGCTACGTCGCAGCCGCTTCCGAAAACTTCTTCTGCTCGACTGCCTGCCCGATCGCCACCGCCAGGTCGCGGCCGGTCGCATTGATCACCGTCGCCAACCGCTGCGCCGGAGAACTGATCAGGAACAGCAGTTTCGAGTACAGCTCTTCGCGCCCTGGCATCGAGGCCAACTGCTGAATCTCGGCCACCGACAAAAGCTTGCCGTCGACAATCGCCAGCTTGAAAGAGTATTCCGCGTTGTCCTTCACCCAGGCGGTCAGCGCCTTGGCCAGGGCCACCGGATCGCCGGTACTGTACGCCAGCGAGGATACGCCCTTCAGCCCCTGCAGCGCCTGCTCCACGCCAGTCCCCTGCGCGGCCCGCGCGGCCAGCTTGTTCTTCACCACGCGATACTTGCCGCCTGCGTTCCGCACCACGGTGCGCAAGGCAAAATCCTGGGAAACCGTCAGCTTCTGAAACGTCCCGACAATCGCCGTCGTCACGCCCGTCAGCTCGGCCGCCAGCTTTTCAACCTGCTCTGTCTTCTTGGCTCTCGTCAATGCCATCTCAATGTCCTCAATACCTGGGTGCCGGGTGCCCCATTCAAGCCTTCTTTTGGCTTGAGTGGGATGAAACAAAATCCGCGCGGTCTCGCTTCTCAGATCGGAGTCTTTCCTCGACCCAATTACTGTTGCGCCTTGCCCGCCGCGTCCACGACCGCGTGATCCAACTGGATTCCAGGGCCCATCGTCGAGCTCAGCGTCATCCCTTTGACATACTTGCCCTTGGCGGCGGAAGGCTTGGCCTTCACCACGCTGGCAATCACGGTGGTGGCATTTTCAATCAGCTTTTCCGGCGGAAAGGAAAGCTTGCCCACAGGCACATGGATCAGCGCCGTCTTGTCCGTGCGGAACTCAATCTTGCCGGCTTTGATCTCTTTCACCGCCGCCGCAACATCGGTCGTCACCGTGCCCGTCTTCGGGTTCGGCATCAGTCCGCGCGGTCCCAGGATCTTGCCCAGTCTGCCCAGCGCCTTCATCATGTCCGGCGTGGCGATCAGGGCGTCAAAATCGGTCCAGCCCTCTTTTTGGATTCGTTCCACCAGGTCGTCGCCGCCCACAAAATCCGCGCCCGCGGCCTCCGCTTCGCGCACCTTTTCGCCGGAGGCAATCACGGCCACGCGCTTGGTCTTGCCTAATCCATGGGGAAGAACCACCGTGCCGCGCACCATCTGGTCGGCGTGCTTGGGATCGACGCCCAAACGCAGCGTGATCTCCACCGTCTCATCGAATTTTGCGTATTTGACCTTTTTGAGAAGCGGGACCGCTTCGGTCAAAGAATAGGGGCGCACTTCCACAGCCGCGCGCGCCTTCTCTATGTTCTTTCCTGCTTTTCTCGACATAGTTCCTCTGTCTCCCACCGCGCGGACCTATATGCAGCGCTGTTTTCCGCTGAACCGCTCCGTGTTGCTGGTATTCAACTGCATGGTTGGTGCATTGCTCGGAGCGGCCGTCCGGCCGTGGTATGTGGCGCGCGCATACAGCAACAAATTGCCATAGGGGCGCGTCTCCCCATTATGCCAGATTCTGGCACCCTTCTGCAAATGCCTACACGGACAGGTAGTGGGTCAATTTCGATCCACGGGCATACTTTTACGAAGTGGGAGGCAATAACATCTTAGTGGAGGTGGGTGGAATCCAGCCTGGGTCGGTTCGATCCCTATTGATCCAGTCCCAAACCCATTGCGGCATAAATCCTACACCTATCAGGGGATTATTTAATTCGAGAATAAGGACACTGTCGTCGGGGCCGAGGACAGCCCGAAGCCATCCGCACCATGTTAGGTAATCTCGTTTCGTATATATGATCCAGTTATTTCCTCCATACGAGATCCAATCCTCAGCTAGATCGAAAATAGCCGTTATCTCAACCTGTTTAGCTGGGCCTCTCCAAATGAATCCGACATGGAAGAAGGTAGCGCTCACTTT
This sequence comes from Acidobacteriota bacterium, assembly GCA_021791935.1. Classification (GTDB taxonomy): domain Bacteria; phylum Acidobacteriota; class Terriglobia; order Terriglobales; family Acidobacteriaceae; genus JAKAAZ01. The sequence goes on along the minus strand of JAJYVR010000109.1, from coordinate 2,107 downwards.
GTCAGTCCCCCGTTGCGCTCGGCTGGCATCGATGACGATGCCGCGCTTGGAGTAATCTGCACAGTATTCACAGTATTCTCAGACGGAACGGAATCACGTCCCTTTACACCCAATAACATTTGATGGTGCTCTGCCCATTGCGTGCCATCCAATAACGCTTCTGCCGGATGCTTGTCGCAGAATTTGAGAAAAGGAAAATACCAGCCGAAAAACGTGACTACCGCGAGGCCCATCGCGACCAATTTCATCCAGTCGGAATGAAAAGACCATGCAACTATAACGATCAGGGCGATTGGCGGCCCTACCACAATTGCAGATTTTCCCAAGAGGCCACTCCCCCACCGAAAAATGCGGCCATATCCTCTGAATGCCGCCTTCAGCGTTTTTTCGTTATTTTCATCGGGCATTGTGGTGTCTCGGGTCGCAGGATTGCGCAAAGCGACGATTCCGAGTACACCGCAGCCTGCGGACCCCGGAAGGGTCGCGACAAATACACATTCATCCCGCCAAGAATGAAGATGGGCTTCGCGCAATTCAAAAATGCTGCTTTGATATTACTCCGACACGCGTTAAGCCGCCCGGAAGATCCCCGCGAGAATTCGCGGGTGGCCCATTCAAGCCCTCCGTTGGCTTGAGTGGGGTCATGTCAGAGCCCTAAACCCATTTCCGAACTCCCGTCTCGGAGCTTCCGCCTGACATTGCAAGTTGACTCCCGTTACGTAACGGATTACGCTTTCCTATGATTCAGTCGATCCGCCACAAGGGGCTGAACCGTCTGTATCAGAACGACGATTCTCGCGGCGTAATTCAGGAACATCGTGAGAAACTACGCGACATCCTGGCACGTCTCGACGTTGCAAGCACAATCGACGATATGCGGATTCCCGGCTTCCGACTCCATCCGCTCCTGGGCGAGTTCGAGGGATTTTGGGCGGTCATTGCCGTGCGAATTGGCGGGTTATCTTTCGCTTCACCGAAGGTGATGCATGGGACGTCGATTATCTGGATTATCACTGAGTCACACGCTTCCTAAGGAGGTTTGCCATGCCGATGAAAAATCCACCTCACCCCGGCGGTTTCGTGCTGCGCCAGTGCATTGAGCCCTTCGGCCTGACGATTACACGCGCCGCCGCCGCGCTGGGCGTGACCCGCACCACCCTATCCGAGCTGGTGAACGAAAAGCGCGGCATTTCGCCGGAGATGGCGGTGCGCTTGTCCAAGGTCTTCGGTGGCAGCGCCGAAAGCTGGCTGACACAGCAGGCGCACTTCGATCTCGCCCAGGTCCCTACCGACCGCATCAAGCTCAAGCGCTTGGAGTGCGCCTGAACCAGAGGCAATGTGGCCTACCCAATCTCTCGGATTTGGTAAAATAACTCCAGGGATCTTCTTTTCACCCGGTCAAACCGCGCGGCATTCGTTTTTTTCGACAATCGCACGCGAAAAACCGTCCTAAAACCAGCATCCAATTGCTGTAGAAGCACTTAGATCGATTCTCGCCCTGCATAATCCTTCAACTATCCTGCATAATCCTTCAACTATCCGGCACAATCCTTCAACTATCTCTCGTTTCAGAACTCCCGCTTCGGGGCCGCCTGCTCCCGCCCCACTCGTCCAGCAGCAATGTCCGCTACGTAGTGATTCTCTCCCTTGATCGGAGCACCCGCCAGACGGCGCATCATCGCAAGTTGGCCGACATGGGTCAACGCATCCGCAACCGGACCTTGGAACGGTTTTTCAGTTGTAGCATGTAAGAGCCTGTTTACGATCTATAGTCCTGCTGTGGCGAGGGTATCCGCAGAGCCATATGCGTCCGCATTTCCGGTGCGGTAATCGAGGAGGATGGAGCCAAGAAAGCCGTACCCAAGCGATGTGAGCCGGGAGCAGTTCGAATCGATTCGTCCAATCCTGGAGGGCGTTGGTAAGCGCACCAAACCGCGCACGGTGGATTTGCATGAAGTCGTCAACGCGGTTTTATATCTCCTCAAAAGCGGCTGCCAGTGGCGCATGCTGCCCGAAGGGTTCCCCAACGGGGTCACAGTGTATTCGTATTTTGCCAAGTGGAGCGCGCCCGATGCGGACGGAGTGAGCGCCTTGGAGCGGGCCTTAA
>JAJYVR010000108.1 GCA_021791935.1 Acidobacteriota bacterium | reverse complement strand
AGATGTTCGGCTTCCGTCGTTCTGAGCGCGAGAATCGGACAATCGACCACGATCAGGAAGGCTCGATGGAAATGAAGAAGCGCGAGGGATATTTCTAATGCATCCTCAAGTGGCCAACGCGAGCGCCGGCAATTCCTTCGAGCAATTTCTTTCGCAGCATCTGGAGCGCGACCTGCTGCGCTTCACCACGGCGGGCAGTGTCGATGACGGCAAGTCCACGTTAATTGGGCGGCTGCTCTACGATTCGAAGGCAATCTACGACGACCAGCTGCAGTCGATCCGGCAGAGCAAGCTGAACCGTTCGACGGGTCCGATGGATTTTTCGTTGTTGACCGATGGACTGCGAGCCGAGCGCGAGCAGGGCATCACGATCGATGTGGCCTACCGGTACTTCAGCACCGCGCGGCGCAAATTTATCATCGCCGATACGCCGGGGCATGAACAGTACACGCGCAATATGGCGACCGGCGCTTCCACCGCAGACGCCGCCGTGGTGCTGGTCGATGCGCGCAAAGGGGTGTTGCCGCAGTCGCGCCGTCATGCCACCATTGCGGCGCTGCTTGGCATTCCGCACGTCATCGCGGCCGTAAACAAGATGGACCTGGTCGACTACTCCGAGGAAGTGTTTCGTCGATTGGAGGGCGATCTTGAAGAGCTGGCGCTGCAAATTTCACCTTCCGGAGCGCAGACCATCCATTGCATTCCGATCAGCGCGCTTGAAGGCGAAAATGTTGTCACGCGCAGCACGAAGGTTCCCTGGTACACCGGTCCCAGCCTGCTGGAATATCTGGAGGAGATTCCTATTGCCGACGCCAGCAGCCCGGAAGCCTTACGATTTCCGGTGCAGTACGTGATTCGACCCGACGACAGCTTTCGCGGTTTCGCAGGGCAGATTATTGCCGGGTCGGTCAAGCCTGGCGATCGCGTGGTGGCGCTTCCGTCGAAGCAAACAACGCGGGTCCGTTCCATTGCGACTTTCGATGGGCCGCTGCCGCGTGCCGGGACGGGGTCGTCGGTCACGCTGCAATTGGAAGATGAACTGGATTTAAGTCGCGGCGATCTGCTGGTCTCTGAAGTCGGGCTCCCAAACATTGCGCGGAGATTCACGGCGAACGTCGTTTGGCTTCATGCCACGCCCCTGGACGTGAAGAAGCGATGGGTCATGCGGCAGGCAACCGACGAGTTGCGAGTGCACGCGACAAAGATCCGCAGCCGCATCGATGTCAATACCATGGAGCGTCCGCCGGCCTCGCAACTCGGCCTGAACGACATTGGCATTGTGGAGTTTGAAGCGACGCGAAATTTTTTCTTCGACCTGTATTCTCAAAACCGCAACTCCGGCAGCTTCATCCTGATCGATCCGCTGACCAACGCCACGGTAGGCGCCGGCATGATTTCAGAAAATCTCGACAAAGCGAACCGGCGCGCGGAAAAGGATCTATCTGGCGCACGGTCGCAGGCCGGATTTCAAGAAGACCCATCGGACAGCGCTCCTGTGGCCGTATCGGAGCGCGCACGGCGCAGCGGACATCATCCGGGTGCGGTGTGGCTGGGGACACGGCAATCGCTGGCCGCGCCATTGGAACGCACGCTGTTTGAAGCCGGCTTTCATGTGGTGGTCATCGACGACGCGCAGAACCCAGGAGAGTGGAGCGAGGGTCTCATGCGCGGACTCTATTCTGCTGGAATGATTGTTTTGTACTCGCCCAACAATGCCCGCGAAAAAGAGAAACATCGTCTGACGTCGGCCATTCAACCCGATCGCATTCTCGATGTGGATTCGCTGCATCGGGAAGTCGGCGATGCCTTTTTGCTTCAGAAAATCGTCGCATGGGTCGAGGGTCTGCGGATTGCGCGCCCGGAGGAGGGCCGATGAAAAACTTCAACGTCGATTTCGAGGCCGCGGAAAATCTCTCGCCCGACGCACTTGTGGAGCGGGTATTGCGCCTGGACGGTAAAGCCTGCCTGACGAATAGTTTTCAGATTGAAGACATGGCGGTGCTGCATCTCCTCCGACAGATCGAGCCGAACATCCCGGTCTTGTTTCTCGACACTGGATATCACTTCAAGGAAACGTATGCCTATCGTGACCGCATGGCGCGGGAATGGGGATTGAATCTGGTGTCGCTGCAGGCGAGGCAATCGGTGGCCGATCAGGAATCCGCTTTTGGCATTCTGAACCGGACCGACCCCACGCGGTGCTGCGGACTGCGCAAGGTCGCGCCCTTGATGCAGGGACTGGAACCGTACGACATCTGGTTCACGGGGTTGCGGCGCGAACAGTCGCCAACGCGAAAGAACCTTCGCAAGCTGGAATCGCATGTGCTGCCGACAGGGAAAACCTTGTTGAAGGTGAGCCCGCTGGCGGATTGGGATATGAAGCAGGTCTGGAGCTACATTTCTCGCAATCGGATTGAATATCTTTCGTTGTACGACCAGGGCTATTCGAGCATTGGCTGCGAGCCCTGCACGTCGATTCCGGAAGACCCGAACAATCCGCGTTCCGGCCGTTGGTCGGGCCGGAAACTGGAATGCGGCATTCACACATTCACCGGCAACAACGCACATGCTTCAACCTTAGACCAGGACGGACAATGACAGAGCCGACGACAATACGGGAGGCGACCGCGCCGGCGGTGAAAGAAACCGCCGCGCAACGGATGGAGCGCCTGAAGCGGGAGAAAAATCCCTGGGAAGTTTTCGATGAAGTGCGCGAATTCGCCCGCCTGGGGCGCGGCAGCGTAGTGCCGGAGTGGGCTTCCGTCTACTTTAAATGGTGGGGCATTTATACCCAGGGCGATGGCGTTGGCGTCACCGGCGGCAAGGGCGGCGAAGGCAAGACAACGGACTACTTCATGATGCGGATTGGAGTGCCGAACGGAATCCTGAGTTCCCGGCAACTCCGTGCCATTGCAGAGTTGACGCGGCAACATGCGCGGAACCTCGCCGACATTACGGTGCGACAGAACATTCAACTGCACTGGTTGACGATCGAATCGTTGCCAGAGATCGTCGACGCGCTGACGACGGTGGGGCTGTCGCCGAAAGGGGCGTGCGGCGATGTGTCGCGCAACGTGACTGGATGTCCGCTGGCAGGCATCGCCGCGGATGAAATTGTGGATGCTTCTCCGCTGGCGCTGGAGCTGGCGGGCCTGCTGACGGGGAACCCGGAGTTTTACAATCTGCCGCGCAAATATAAAGTCTCGATCACGGGCTGCCCATCGTGGTGCAGCTATCCGGAGATCAACGACATTGGGTTGACGGCAGTGCGGCGAACATTGGATGGCAAAGTTGAAACCGGATATTCGATTCGGGTCGGCGGCGGACTTTCAAACGAGCCGCATCTGGGGGTTCGACTGAATGCGTTTCTGCATCCCGATCAGGTGGCCCCGGTGGTCCGCGCGGTGACGGAATTGTTTCGCGATCAACAGGCACTGCGCGAAAGCCGGGACCGCGCGCGGCTGAAATACCTGTTTCTGAAGCAAGGATGGGATGCGGACATCTTTCTTGCTGAACTGCAAGCCAGGCTTGGGTATCGCCTGGACCCAGCGGCGGAAGAACAGTTGCCGGACGATGTGTTTCGCGACCATGTTGGCATCCATGCGCAGCAGCAGCCGGGACTCAGCTATGTTGGCGCGTCGGTGTTACGCGGACGTTTGAGCGGGGACCAGCTTGCGGCTGTGGCGGAGTTGTCCGAAAAGTTTGGCTCGGGCGATGTGCGATCGACGGCGATGCAAAACCTGTTGCTGATCAATGTACCCAATGCCAAGACGGGTGAACTGCGGAAGGAGCTGGAAGCGACTGGGATGCGCGTGGAAGGCTCGAATTTCTGGCGCGGCGCCATCGCCTGCACAGGCACGGAATTCTGCAAGCTCGCCATCACCGAGACGAAGGGATTCACGCGATGGCTGGTGGAAGAGATGGAGCAGCGCGTTCCCGAGTTCGACCAGCAACTGAAACTGAATGTTACCGGTTGCCCAAACAGTTGCGGCCAGCACTGGATTGCCGACATCGGCATCGAGGGCAAGAAGATCAAACAGGAAGGAAAAATGGTCGATGCGTACTACTTCTGCGTTGGGGGCGCTGTGGGAGCGCATCAGAGAACGGCTCGCCCGGTGGGCTATCGTTGCGCGGCGACCGAAGTTCCCGATGCCGTAGAGCGTTTGTTGCGGCAGTACCTTGCAAGCCGCGGCGAGGGAGAAAATCTGCGCAGTTATTTTGCCCGTCACAGCGATGCGGAGTTGCGCGACCAGTTGGCTGGCGGCCAAATTGCACCTGTAGCCAGGGATGTTTCACCCGGGCCCGTTCCACATATGGCGGGTTAATTTGCCATGAAAAACGAAGGAAGCGCGATGGGTCTTTTTCCCATATTTCTCAAGCTCGAGGGGCGGCCTTGCCTGATGGTTGGCGCGGGCACTGTCGCGGCGGAAAAGATCGCCAGCTTGCTGGGCGCCGGCGCAAAGATCCGGGTGGTCGCTCCCGCTGCTTGCGAGACGGTCCGGGGCCTTGCGGCCGATGGGAAGATTGCGTTGGAACTTCGAGGCTTTCAAGACGCCGATCTGGAAGGGCAAGCGTTCGTTGTCACCGCAACCGACTCTCGAAATGTAAATCGCCAGGTATTTCTGACGGCGCAACAACGCGGGTTGCTATGCAATTCCGTGGACGATCCACCGAACTGCGACTTCTATTTCGCATCGATCGTCGAACGCGGCAAGTTGCAAATTGCGATTTCGACGGCTGGAGAGAGTCCTGCGCTGGCAGCTCGATTGCGACGGGAGATCGACGCGCGGCTGCCAGAGGACACGGCAGCGTGGCTTGACGAGTTGGGCGGCCTGAGGCGCGAGATTCTTGCATCGCATCCGGCGGGAAGCGAGCGCAAAGCGCTGCTGCAGACACTCGCAGAGCGTCCGGTATGCGGCTTGGACGAATGCCCATCGAGAAAGCTGGCGTTTCCCGATCGCCCACAAAGGAAGAAATCTGCAAGGACGACGGCAGAAAAGGGGACTGTCTATCTGGTCGGCGCGGGGCCGGGCGATCCAGAACTAATGACGTTGAAGGCAGCGGACTTACTGGCGACCGCGGATGTAGTGCTGCACGACGATCTGGTTCCGCAAGCGATTCTCGACCGCGCCGGGGATGAGGCGCACGTCATCAGCGTAGGGAAGCGCTGCGGCGGCAGGCGCACCACGCAGCAGCAGATTCATGAGTTGATGATTGAGAAGGCGCGCGGCGGAGCGAGCGTAGTCCGCTTGAAGAGCGGCGATCCGCTGATTTTCGGACGCGCTGGCGAGGAAATCGAAGCGCTGGAGCAAGCGCAGATTCCATGTGAAGTTGTTCCCGGCGTGACGGCCATGTTTGCCGCCGCCGCCGCGGCAAGGAAATCGCTAACGGATCGACGCAGCGCATCGAAGGTGATCCTAACCACCGCGCATCATGCGTCGAACGGCGATGGGGGAGATAGGGCTGCGTTCTGGCACGGCCGTTTGCCGAACGATGCCACGCTGGGAATTTACATGCCGGGACGCGACCTTCGCGCGCTGGCATGGGACATGCTGAAGGCCGGGCTCTCCGAAGACCTGCCGTGCGTTGTGATGAGCCAGGTCTCGCTGCCGGACGAAGAGAGTCAAAGCACGACGCTGGCTGGTCTCGGCGACCTGGAGCCAGGCCCCGCACCGCTGCTCATCATGGCAGGCTGGCCGCTTGCAGACCGGAAAGAAGCTTCGGTTCCAGATTTTGTTCAGGCGGGTTTTTTCGAGGATGCAGTCGGGTTGGAGCGATAGGCCGCTTGTGAATTTTCAGGTATGGAATGGACGCGCCGACGGTTCGCAACCTGGAAATTCAGGCAGAATCCCGGAAAGTTCAATGGATGGGCACGTTCTGCACGACGCGGCTGATTGCGCCGTTGGGGCTGGGTACGTCCGGCTTCAGGTTGCAGCGAATCGAGAAAAAAAGACCGAGCAACTGACCGAACATGACGTCGAGCGGCGGCCGATAGGGGTCTGGAATCGAAACGCGTAAGCCCGGGATCAAGAAGTGCTCACATTTGTTCTCGGCTTTTTTGCTTGGTTGGAGGGCAACCGCCACGCGAGTCTGGACCACGCCTTTCTTTCCAATTTCCTGCAACAAGTCGGCTTCATAGCGTTCACGGCGGCCATCGCTGGAAATGAAGCTGACAAACAGGGTCTCCTCATTTAACGCAGCCAGTGGCCCGTGGCGCAATCCCAGAGTGGATTCCGACATGGTCTGGATTCGACCCGCGGTCAGCTCGGAAACTTTCAGTGCCGACTCTGTAGCGACAGCTTTCAGCGCTCCAGAGCCGACAAAGCAAACCCGAGTGTACGGCCCTTCGGCCAAATCGGCCGCACATTCCGATGCGACCTCAAGAAACTTTTTTCCTGCGGCAATCAAAGACCGAAGAATGGGTTCGTACTCCTCCAGGGTCCAGGTATGGGCCAGGCATTGCCCACATACGACCATGTTGGAGAAAGAACTGGTCATGGCCAGTCCGCGATCGTTCACCGCGTCATCCAGCAACAGCCCGAAGACACGCGGATCATTCCGATGATCGCGAATCATTTTTCCGGCTGCGTTGCATGAAACAACAAGGTGAGCAATGTTCGGATGCTCTTTCAGCGCCTTTTCGAGTACATTGACTCCTTCCGGGCTGTCGCCGGACCGCGAGAAAGAGATCCATAGATAGTTGCGGTCGCGCAGGATGTAATCCTCAAAGTTGGTGAGTAGATCCGTGCTGGGGACTGCGCTCACCTCACATTGCCATTTCTGGCGAAGCAGCGCAATCAGGGATTGACCAATATAATCGGAAGTGCCGGCGCCGATCAAAAAAACAATTGGACGGCGACGGGAATCCGGGCCGACTCCTTTGGATTGAAGGAATGCTTCGATTTCCGGACGGCGCTGTTGAAAGTTCATGAACGTCGTTGCCCACGTATCGGGTTGTTGGGCAATTTCGCTGGGAGTATAGGTGAGTCCGCGCTTTGCTTTTTCTTCTTTGCCCAGATGGATGAGATTCAGCAACCGGCTCACGATTCTATGCTCCTTTGACAATTGTTACAGTGAAAACCAGACACAAAAAAAACGAGTCAACACCTGCATTTAGTTGTCCGCAAACGCAGATATCGTGAAACGATAAGATAACAAAACGAAATTTATCATAACTTATAGCATTCCTTATAGCAACTGCTTTTCTGAGATGCCACAGATACCGAACATGACCAGTTTAGAGAAACGATTCGACGTCAGCATTGCAGGTGAAATCAATCTTGATTTGATTTTGTATGGGTTAGCCGAAGAAATCCCTGTCGAGCGAGAGATCCTGGCCACGGATTTTCGGTATACTCTGGGCGGTTCCTCGTCTATCGTCGCGCACAATTTAGCTTCACTTGGAGCGTCGGTAGGATTCTCAACGCGCCTGGGCAAAGACGAATTGGGCCGGATCGCGCTGGAAAGGATGGCGGAGAGCGGGACCGATCTTTCTGAGGTTGTCTACGCAGGGGATGCGACCAGCACCGGCGTCACAGTGTTGCTGTATCACGGCGCCAAGCGCCGAATCCTTACCTATCCCGGGACCATGAGCGGCATGTCACGCGCCGACCTTAACTTCGACTATCTGGCATCGGCGAAACATTTTCATCTTTCCTCTCTTTTTCTGCAGAAGGCGCTGGCGCCGGGCCTGCCTGCGCTGTTTCGCGACCTGAAGCATGCCGGTTTGACGATTTCCCTGGACACGAACGACGATCCTGACAACGTGTGGGATGGCGTTCTGCATGAGCTTTTGGAATACGTCGATCTGCTGTTACCGAACGCGGAGGAGGCCTGTCGGATCGCGCGGCGCAACACGGTGGAGGAAGCGCTGGCCGCCTTATCCAGTCGTGTGCCCTGCATTGCGGCGAAGTGTGGACCTGCTGGCGCGTTGCTGCAGACAGGCGACAATCTCTCTCGCATCCCGCCGATTCGGGTCGCACCCGTCGATACGATCGGCGCAGGCGACAGCTTCGATGCGGGCTTCCTATACGGTTACGTGCGCGGCGCGGACCCGCTGGATTGTGCGACTGCCGGGAACATCGCCGGCGCGCTATCGACGTTGCGGCCCGGTGGCACGGAGGCGTTCCGCGACGCCGAGTTCCGGGAAAGCTTCCTGCGGAAACACCATTTCCCATTTTTGGATCGCGAACACGATTACGGCAGCCTATCCGAGTTGTCCCAGCGTTAGTCGGAGCGGATTCGAATTCCCCGGATCATCGTCAACATCGAACCTATTTATCCTGGGCGATCCGGTTTAGTTGCTGCGCGAGGGCTCGGCATCGAGCGTGCGGACCTGCCACGGCTGCAACTGAACCTGCACGGGATGACCGGCGTGGAGCACAAGCGCTTGTTGCAGGCTGGGCGAACGCCACGGATCCCGCGCAACATAGGTCCGTGCCGCATTGGCGGGCAATTCCAGCGCCGTTTGGATGTCAAGCGAAAATGTCTGCGGTTTGTCGGACGGATTGCGCAGCACGATAATCGCCTTTTGCGGGCTCCACGATGCCCACCCATAGACCTGCAATAGTTGCGGGTCGCCGCCAATCCAATGCACATCTTTTAGAGTCTCTGCGTTGTCACGGGACCATCGCGCCCCCTTGGCCAGGATGTCCCAATCGGCGGAGGAGAGAAGCGAAGGCGTGATGTACATTTCCTGGACCTGCGTGCCGGAACCGAAAAAGGATTCCACCTCGTCGCGAAAATCTCCGTTGGGATCGGTCCTCAGTCCATCCGCGTACTGGGCATAAATCATGCCGTGCAACATCAGGGAGTTAATGGGAAACAGCGGGCCTGCCTTGACGATGTTCTTATAGACCTGCGCGTCGCGATACGTGATCCAGCGTTGCCGCGATGTGCCGACGCCGGTAAAGGAATGGTCGTCTCCGCCCCGCCAGATGTCGTCTGTATCGAAAAGCCAGAACGGCGACGGATAGGTGCCGGTGCTGAGGTTGATGAAGATATTCGGCTCGACTTGCCGCAGGCGATGGATCAAGGCCAGCATGGCGTCGAAATCGCTGTCGAACTCACTTCCGGGAAAGACCCGATTCGCATTCCCCGTTCCGTCGAACTTGAATTCGTTGGCGCCATAGGCGTGGATCATGTTGAGGCAAGTCTTCTCAAACTTCGCAAAATATTTGGGGCCGGAGAGAGCAAATCCTCCGCTGACAATCTCATATCCATGCTTTTTCCCGAAGGCGATGCGGTCGAGTTTTTGCTGTTCGTATCCGCCCCAAGGAGACATCCACACGCCAATGTGGCTGCGATATTGCGCAGCCGCCTCGCTGGCTTTCGTAAATCCATCGGGGAAGCCGGAATCGAATCCCCACAGGCTTTGTGGATTGTCCCAGCCATCGTCAAAGACGAACGATGTCACGGTGGCGCCACGTTTTTGCGTCAACTCGGTTCCGAATGCGCGGATGCGATTGAGTACGCCCGTTTCATCGTAGCGATTGGTATATCCCAGGTCGTACCAGGTGTTGTACTGCAGCGATGGACGATAGGGGTGGGCACGCTCTCGTTCGATGTATCGCAGGAAGCCGCGCCGCATTTGCCCCCGCGCCGCAACTCCAACGACAGAATAGTAGACAATGCTTTGGCGCGGCTGCATGGGAAGCGTTCGCGGCAAGGACGCGAGGACTTCGCCTTCATTGACCTGACTGATGGAGAGGGGATGCTCAAAGCTGAAGAACATTGTGTCGTCGGCAATCGGGGACCCCTTCACGCTTCCGACGACATGTGCCTCGGCATCTTTGAAATGCAGAAGGCGAACTTTTGTAATCGGGAGGCGTTTCGCGCCGGTATGAATCGCGATTTGCTGGCGAAAATAATTTGAACCGTCGCGTACAATTCCACACCATTCGATTTCGGCGGATGTGATTGGATCGTGGAATTCGGTGCAGACTTCCTTGCCGGGAAGCCGATCGGAATAGCGGGAGGCTGCGGCATCCGGGCGCAGATTGCGCACTACAAACGGCAGGGCGCTCCTCATTGAGGATGAGCTCAGGACCGATCCATTTTTCAAGGTGAGAGAGAAGGCCTCGGGCAGATCGATAAAGCGCCGCGAAGCGCAATCTGTGATGCGCAAGCCGCCCCATTTTGCGGACGGGGCAGATCCTTGTACATGAATCCAGTTGTTTCCCAACGTGAATTGCGAGCCGTTGGTCGAGACGACGGCGACAGCATCGCAGGCATGCCGTGCGGTTTGGGCATTGCCGGAAACGCCAAAGGCTGCCAGAAAAGCAATGATTGCAACCAGCCCCGATCGTGCTCCAGAATTTCGTGCGACGCCGAAAACCTTCATCTCTCACTCCAGTTCGCGTTGGGGATTGGGCCCTCGGACTCGGTCCCGCGGATACTCGTTTGAATCTGGAATAAAATATACCGTAACCGAGCGATTGAACGTGAAACCGACCGGCTGACCGAAGGTCGTCGTGGGCATCGCTTTGGCGAAGGAGAAACCAGCGCATGACAGCCGACAGCCGGAAGACGGAATTGGACCGGAAAGACAAATTTGTTGCCATGGCGACGGCAAAAGCGGAAGTTGACCTGAAACTGAGTGATTTCAAGCCTGCTTCCATGTTGGTCACTCCGGTCCACCAAGTCAATCGCCCCAGCGTACCCGCGATCGACTATCACAACCATCTGGATGCGTTCGAGCCGCTGGAAGTATTGAAGGTGATGGACGCTTGCGGAATTGAGCGTGTCGTGAATATCACGATGAAGACTGGGGATGAGGCGCTGGAAGTCATCGATCGCTACGCGGCATTTCCAGATCGTTTTTCGACGATGGGATGGATGGACTGGTCTGGCGTTGAGCGGCCCGACTTCGTCCAGAAAACTCTGGACACATTCGAGCGTCTGCGAGAACGCGGCATTTGCGGCATGAAGTTCTGGAAGGACTTGGGGTTGTCGGTGCGCGATGCTTCCGGCGAGTTGTTACGAATTGACGATGAGAGA
>JAJYVR010000107.1 GCA_021791935.1 Acidobacteriota bacterium | reverse complement strand
CCAGCAATCCGCGCGTTCCCGCAACCTGGTCGCGCGTCACCGTCTTGCCGGAAATCACGTCCGGCAGCGAGAAATCCGGCGCTCTTGTTCCCAACGCAAGCATGGTAGAGGCCGTACGAGCCATCCCATTCTCCTTCCGCGTCATAAAGTAAGATGCGGCCTGTTTCCAGGGCCGATATTTTTATCCTATCGCGGAACTTTGCAAGCCATGTCCCAAGGAATCGCGGACTCGTGGAATTGGATTTCGACCGCCAGTTGCCGCGAAAATACTGCTCGAAAGACGCGACGTCGAATCATTGTAGATCGACCCACGTCCGCGTGGTTCTCAGTAAATCGCAGGCAACATCTATACTGGCAATGAATCCAGCGACCTTGCCTTAAAAGGAAAATTTGCGTGTACGAATCGGAATTTGAACAAAGCGTCTTCGATCTTCGCCGCGAAAAGCTGCGGCAGATTGAGGCCCTCGGCCATCCGGTCTATCCCAACAGCTTCGCGTCGACCCATGCCCTGGCGGCCATTCGCAGCGAATATGACCCGGCCACCAGCGAGGCGCTGGAAAAAAATCGCGTTACCGTCGCCGTCGCCGGACGCATTATGGCGATTCGCGCGCAGGGCAAAGCCGGGTTCGCCGTGCTGCAGCAGGGCGGGCGCTGGAAATTCCCGGTCCTTCCTGACCCTGATGTGCCAAGGAAGCAGGAGGTGAAGCGCCTGCAAATCTACGTGCGCATGGATGCTGTGGGCGAGAATGCATTTCAGTTGTACAAGCTGCTCGACATGGGCGACCACATTGGCGTCAGCGGCTATCTGTTCCGCACCCGCACCGGGGAGCTGACCATCCACGTCGACACGCTCACTTTTCTTTCAAAAGCCATGCTGCCGCTGCCGGAGAAATATCATGGCCTGGCCGATGTGGAGCTGCGCTACCGTCAGCGCTACGTCGATCTATTTATGAACGCCGACGTGCGCGAAGTCTTCGTCAAGCGCGCCGCGGTGTTGCGCGCCATGCGCAAGTTTTTCGACGAGCGCGGATTTCTGGAAGTGGAAACGCCCATGATGCAGCCCATCGCCGGAGGCGCGATGGCGAAGCCGTTTACCACGCATCACAATGCGCTCGACATCGATCTTTTCCTGCGCATCGCGCCGGAACTGTATCTGAAGCGACTGGTCGTCGGCGGACTCGACCGCGTGTACGAGATCAATCGAAATTTTCGCAATGAAGGCATCTCCACCCAGCACAATCCAGAGTTCACCATGCTGGAGTTCTATCAGGCGTACGCAAATTACAAAGACCTGATGAAGCTGACGGAAGAACTGATCCAATTCGTCGCCATGGAAGTGAACGGAACCACGAAGACTACATTCAACGATTTCGAAATTGATCTCAGCAAGTGGCAGAGATTCACCATGCGAAAGGCGATTATTGAATTTTGGCCGGAAGATAAATTTGGCGCACGCCCGGAAATGAGTGACTTTGTCAATCGTGCCAGCGTATTAGCATTGCTTGATCGTGCCCTGAAGTATGCAAACTCCCCAGAAAACAATACGCACCTCCGTTTCGCAAACGGCGAGATTGATGCCAGTAAGGTAGGGAGTAGCAAGTTAATTGCCTTGAAGTCTCTTTTTTCTTTTAGACGCGATCAATTAGACGAAGGCGGGAGCGCAGGGAGTGCGATTGCTTCCATATTTGAAGCAGTGGCCGAAGAACATCTTGTAACTCCAACTATTATCTACGACTTCCCTCTCGCCGTCTCGCCGCTGTCGAAGCAAAAACCCGACGAGCCGGACTGGGTGGAGCGCTTCGAGTTCTACATTGGCGGCTTCGAACTGGGCAACGCCTTCAGCGAATTGAACGATCCCGTCGAGCAGCGCAATCGATTCCTGCAGCAACTCGGCGAGCGCGAACGCGGCGACGCGGAGGCCCACGCGATGGACGAAGATTATGTCCGCGCCCTCAGCTTTGGCATGCCGCCCACCGGCGGCGAAGGCATCGGCATCGATCGGCTGACCATGGTGCTGACCGGCTCCCGCTCCATCCGCGACGTCATCCTGTTCCCCCTGATGCGTCCTCAGGCGAAGACTGAAGATCCCGCCGCTCGCAGCGGCGAGCCTGATCCGGCATAGTGGGTGAGTATCGAATTGCGAAAGGAGTCGAAGCATGAAAGTACTTTTTGTGGCGGGATTTGGCCCGATCGTTCGCGATATGGCGCCAAGCCGGGAACTCTACAAAAACACGTTGGCGATTCCATTCAAACAGGAGAAGGATGGCTACCTCCATACGGAAGCTCTGGATGGAATCAAGAGTTTTGCTTTATGGCCGCTTTCTCAGGCCGCACAGTCCTGCTTCGGCAAAGATTCCTGGCCCGACGGAATCCCCGTGCCGCAAGCTTGGCTTGAGTTTGATGTGGACGACGTCGAAAAGGCGACCGCCGAGCTTGAATCGCAGGGCTATCGAATGCTCGTGAAAGCCAGGAAAGAACCGTGGGGGCAGACGGTAAGCCGCTTGCTCGGGCCTGAAGGACTACTGCTTGGGATTACCTTCACCCCTTCGATGCGCGAAACAAAGTAATGTGTGCCCAGAGCCTGCCCCGATCCGGTCGAAGGGTGTCGACCGCCGCAACGGATGAGACCGGGTTTGCTCCGGACGTACAATAAACTTGTGGTCGTCGAGTCGCGCGGCAAAGCACCGTGAGCTGAATCCTTCGCCATGGATGCAGACAAGCCGCGACGGACAACGCCGCACCCGGTAAAGCAGGTACCCACATGGGATTTGACTTGGATTCGAGCCAGCGCCGACAGCTTGGCTATCGTCTTATCGACCGCATCGACGAATACTTTTCCAGCCTGAAGGACCGGCCTGTTCAACGGGCGGCCGAGCAGCGCAGTTTCCTTCCCATCCATGAGGATTTGCCCGAAATCGGCGAGGATGCCGCCGCTGTCCTCGACGACATCTGCTCGCAGATGGTCGATCGTGGATTTCATGTTCCCAGCGCCAACTATTTTGGCCTGATGAATCCCACGCCGACCTACATGGCAGTACTGGCCGAGGCGCTGGTGGCCGCGCTGAACCCGCAACTGGCGACCTTGGCGCGTTCGCAACTGGCCTCCAAGATTGAGCATGAGACGGTGCGCTGGATCGCAGAGCGTGTCGGGTGGACGGGCGACACCTATGGCGGCACCTTTACGACGGGCGGCAATGAAGCCAACCTGAGCGCGCTCGCCATTGCCCTGACCCATCGCTATCCGCAGGTCGCCGACAACGGTCTGGTTGGATTGGGCAAGCAGCCCATCGTGTATGCCTCGGCGGAATCGCATCACTCACTTGAGAAATCTTTGGGTATGCTCGGCCTGGGACGCAAGGCGCTGCGGCGCATTCCCGTCAACGAAGCTGCCGAGATGGATGTTCGCGCGCTTGAAACCGCTATCGCAACCGACCGTCTCGCGGGCCTGGGACCGCTGGCCATCGTCGGCACGGCGGGGACGACGAGTTCCGGCGCCATCGATCCCCTTCCCGCATTGGCGGAGATTTCTCGTCGACAGAATCTCTGGTTCCACGTCGATGGCGCGTACGGCGCGGCGGCGGTTTTTTCCAATCGGCATCGCGGACTGATTGCAGGCATCGAACTGGCGGACTCCATCACGATGGACCCCCATAAATGGCTGGCCATGCCCTTTGCCGCCGGCGTGTTCCTGACACGTCATCCCGACCTGCTGGAGCCGACTTTCAGCCTGGAAACCAGCTACCTTCCCCGCGCATTAGGCAACCCCATGCCCGACAATTTTAGGATTTCCGCGCAATGGTCGCGCCGCATGAACTCGCTGAAATTCTGGCTTACCCTGCGCGTCCACGGCCGCCAGGCGTATGAAGAGCTGATCGATTCCCAGCTTCGGCTGGCGGCAACTATGGAATCGCGCGTCCTCGATACCGGGGCGTTCGAGCTGGCGACTCCGCGCCGACTGACAATTTTGAATTTTCGTGCGAAGGCTGCACGCGAGCTGGCCCTGCCCGAAGAAGACATCGCGCGCCTGCACCATGAGATCGCTGCCGAAATTACACAGGACGGACAGCAGTGGATCTCCACCACACGCGTTCGCGGACGCAGTGTGCTGCGCATGATGGTGATCAGCTACCTGACCGAGCGGCGCCACATCGACGCGCTTGCGACCAGACTGCAACGGGCCGCAAAAGTAGTGCTGGAACGCTCCTTTGGCGCTGCGCACGCTTTCTAGAGTTCGGCGCACCGCCAAAGCTTCGTGCATTTCCGTTGGAAAACGACGCTCAATCGGCTCATAATGGATGCAACTCAAATTGCTTCCGCTACACCGAAAGACATCCCCCATGCGTGCGCCGATTCTGCTGAGTGTGCCCATCGTTTTGCTGCTGTTCTCCTCGTCCGCCCGTGCCCGGCACGCTTGCATACCTCCCGACCAGGCCCTGCGGCATCTGCATAAAGATGTCTGCATCGAGGCCCATGTCTACCGCGTGGTGGACGGAGGCGATGAAATCAAATTTCTCGACGTCTGCAGTCCCGAAACCTCCGACGCCGATTGCCATTTCTTCATCGTCAGTTCCACTGAGGACAAGAAAGCTGTCGGCGATCTAGATAGCCTCGTGGGTCGAACCATCCAGATTCGCGGCAAGATTCGTCCCATCCAGGGGCGCGCCGACATGGTATTCAGCACGAAAGATCAGTTGCATGGAGGCAAGCCAAAATTCCACCCCAACCCGCAGTTGGTCGCTGCGTTTTCGGCGGAAAATGGCGGACAGGGATTCAGCACAAGCAACGGCGTTGGCGGCCAACATGGCGTCCATTTCCATCATCGCGGCAATTGAGGCGTCTTCACCAGAGTGGTCCCGCCTGTCGCCGCAGTTCCTTCAGCGGATACAGCGTTCCCCGCCACAACACTCCGCCGCGCCATAGGACAAGAATCATCGAGCGCAACAGGGTTCCAACAAACAGCAATGTAGCGATAGGAAACAGCGCCAGATAAACCGGAGGAATGTCCGTCAGCCGTCGATAACGAAGATTCAACAGGAATAACGCGACCAGCGTAACGATTCCGGCCCATCGCGCGGGCCCGGAAATGAAAAGCGAGACAAACGGCGTTAGGCACAGGACGACGATACCTGCGCAGGCCGCCAGCAGCAACGACGTACGAAAGCGAAACGTGGAATAAAGATTTTTCGTCAGGTTGTTCAGGATTCCCCACGCGCTCTCCGCCCAGCGAATTCGTATCAAATCCTTGCCGAACGCAACCCGCTGGGCATGGCCCTCGCGCTTCACGCGAAATCCGAGGCGCATGTCCTCCAGCACCTCCATGCGCAGCTCCGCGTACCCGCCCAGCGCATCATAGACCCGGCGGCGAATCAGGTTGAACGCGCCCACGCCAATGTAATCCTTTGTTGCCTTCGGATCGGCAATCTTCCACGGACGACCGGCCAGCGCGGAGACGCTCTGAAAAAACCCGATCAGCATCTTCTCCGCAACCCCGCGCAAAATCAGCGTGGGATACAACACCATGTGGTCGCCCTGGCTGCGCGTCACAAACTCGATGGCGAGCCGAATCGCGCGCGGATCGAAGAGGACATCCGCATCGGTAAACAGCAGCCAGTCCGTGGTCGATCCCTCCGCGGCCAGCGCCATGGCGTGCGGCTTCCCCAGCCACCCCTCCGGCAGCTCCTTCACGTGCAACACGCGCAACCGGCCCTCCGCCTCGGGCGATGCCGCAATCTCATCCATCCACTTGCCGGTTGCGTCGGTTGAGCGATCGTCGACGGCAACAATCTGGAAATCTGGATAATCGGACGCCAGCAAACTGCGTAAAGAATGTGCAATCGCCGCCGCCTCATCTTTCGCTGGAACAATAACGGTCACGGAAGGCCCCGTTGTCAGGGCATCCGAAGCATCGCCGGATCTGTGGCCACTATGCAAAAGATTTGGAACGCGCGGCAGCATCCACAACGCCGGGACCACGCGCCAAAGCCACACCGCCGCGATGACCCAGGCAAGAATCGCGAACAGAAATCGCCCATAAAGAAACAATGCAAGCACAGAAGACATGTTCTTCTAGTATGCCGATTCTCCGCCGCCAGCGTCGCGCCGGAAAAAGTCTAGACCGCGGCCGCGTCGATGTCCGGAGCGTATTTCGCCCCCGCAAAAATCAAGATCGCCGAGAGCAGCAACGTGATCAGCGTAACGGCCAGCCCTTCTTGCAGCGAAGAATGGTCGGAAACCCAGCCGATAATGCGCGGCGAAGGAGCGTCGCCGAGCGCATGAATCATGAACAGTTCAATCGCAATGGCGGTCGAGCGAATCGGCGCATCGACCGCGTTCACAATGGCTGCGTTCAACGGCCCGGTATTCAAAAACAGAAAGAACTCCGCCATCGCCAGGCAAGGCACCATGATTGCGCTCGGCCCGTAGAACACCAATACGGCAAACGGCGCGGCCAGCAACATGCTCCACAAGGAGAGCAGATAAAGCGCGGCCTTGTTGCGCCTCAGCCACCGCTGCGCCAGCCATCCGCCCAGCCATGTTCCCACGATGCCGTCCACCACGGTAATCGCGCCCAGGACCTGGCTTGCCGCGGCGAGAGAATAATGCCCGTAGCGATACAGAAACGTCGGCATCCAGACGGAAATTCCGCCCAGCGTAAACACCATCATCGCCATGCCGAGTGTCGCCGTCCAATACGCGGCGTTGTGCATCAGTCCTGCAAGTGTCGCCCGGTCTGGCCGGATTGCCAGCGGCTCGGAAGCGCCCCGCGCCGGCTCTCGCAGAAAAATCCACACCAGCAATACCACCACCAGGCCAGGTGCAGCCGCGACGTAAAACGGCATTTTCCATCCGTAGGCCTGCCCCAATGTTCCGCCCAGAATGTACCCCAGCGCCGCACCGATCGGCAGCGCCAGATAGAACAAAGTCAAGATGCGATTGCGCTGCTCGGGCGGCCAATAGTCCGACAAAAGCGTGGGGGCGAAGATGCCGAAGCTCGCCTCGCCAATACCGACCAGCGCGTGCCGTACATAGAGTTCTCCGAAGGTATGGACCAACGCCGTCGAAAGCGTCAGCCCAGACCAGAGCAGCGCCCCCGCGAGGATAAGCGGCTTGCGCGGAAAGCGATCGCCTAGCCATCCCGTCAGCGGCGCTGCGAACATATACGTGATGAAGAAGGCATAGGTCAGCGCGCCAATCCGTTCATCGTTCACGTGAAATGCTCGCTGCACCAGCGGCTGCACGCCCGCCAGCACGTAGCGGTCGGTGTAGTTCAGCAGGTTCAGCGCCGTCAGAAGGCCCAGCGCCGTCCACGCAGCCGAGGCTGGGAGTCGAGTCGAGGAATGGGCTGGCTTCACCGCCATGAGCCGCCAGCATATCAGGCCGGGAACTGCGCAAGGATGGCGGCTTACGTTTTCCGCTTATTTTTGGAGTGGCCAGTGAGCTTCGACCACGGTCGAGATGCCCCCGCGCGGCCGAAACTCTCCGCGCACCGTGGCCCACACCGGGTTGCAGGCTTTCACGACATCCTTCAACACCTGGTTGACGACGTTTTCCTGGAAGATTCCTAGGTTGCGGTAGGAGAAGAGATATTCCTTATACGACTTCAGCTCCAGGCAGTCCTTCCGCGGCTCGTATCGCAAAAGAATGACGCCAAAGTCCGGCAGGCCCGTCTTCGGGCACACAGAGGTGAACTCCGGATCGTCGATGACAATCTCATATCCTGGAAACTGGTTCGGCCACGTCTCGATTTCTGGAAAGCTGTAATCGAGACCGGCCCGTGCGTGATCTTCGGTATATCGCCGTGCGCTTCGTTTCCTGCTGGATGCCATATAGCTTGATTGTACGAAAATCACTGGCCGGCTCGATGCCCAACGACGGCCGCGTTGCTAGCGCAGTGTCTCCAATACAGCCGCGTTCTTGCACGTATCGAACAGTATCACCGGAATGACCTTTATGTCTTTGAATCCCAAGACTCCCAACCGGCGTCTTATATACTGATTCTTCTAAGAGATACCAAAATCTCACTATGGCCGCTCCGTCTCCACAAAAAGCTTTGCAAAAAAAACGTAAGATTTGGCTCCTGATTGCCTTGGCTCTGCTGGTTGCGACCGCCGCGCTGCACCACTTTACTCGCAACGTCAGTCAGGCGCGAATGGCGACAGCGGAACTGGGCGAACTGGTCAGCACACTGTCAACCAATGGCGTGGTACAACCTGCTCACAATTTCGCTGCGTACAGCCCCATGGCCGGGACGGTGAAAGCCGTCTATGTGCATGAGGGCGAAAAGGTCGCTCAAGGACAACTTCTCGTCGCGCTCGACGATTCCGAAGCTCGTTCCCAGGTTGCCGCCGCACTGGCGGCTGTGCGCGGGGCCCAGGCAAAGTTGGAGGCGCTGCGCAATGGCGGCACGCGCCACGAACAGATCAGGTTGATGGGCGATATCGAAAAGGCCAAAGCCGCCAGAAATCAACAGGCCGCGACCCTGGCTACGCTGGAGAAATTGCACCGGCAAGGAGCGGCATCCAGCAGCGAAGTGGATGCCGCGCGCAGCTCCCTCGCGGCCCAGGATGCGGCTTTGAAGGTCCTCGGACAGCAACAGACGCAGGGTTTTTCTTCCATCGATCTCGAACATGCCACGGCGAATCTGGAGAATGCTCAGGCGGCCTACGCATCGGCACTCGACACCCTGCAGAAGGAAAACGTGCGCGCCCCTTTCGCCGGAACTGTCTACTCGGTCTCCGTGCGAACCAGCGACTTTGTTCCTGGCGGCTCTCAATTGCTTCAATTGGCGAACTTGAAACAGATCCAGGTGGAGGCGTACTTCGATGAGCCGGAGATTGGGAACCTCGCAGTCGGCGAGCCGGTAACGATTGTCTGGGCAGCGCTCCCCAATCGCATCTGGCACGGGCACGTCATACGCACGCCCTCCACCATCATTACCTACGGCACCCGGAATGTAGGCGAAGCGCTGGTCTCTGTCGACGACGCGGACGAAACCCTGTTGCCGAATACCAATGTCACCATCGCCGTCGTTCTGAAAGATCTGCGGAACGTTCTGCTGATTCCCCGTGAGGCCCTGCGCATCGATGACGACGGAGATTATGTGTTTGCGGTTGTGGATGGCCACCTGAAGCGCATTCCCGTCACCATCGGCGCCCTCAATCTGACTCAAGTGCAGATTGTTTCCGGCCTGAAGCAAGGCGCCGTCGTGGCCCTGTCGGCAGTCGATGGCTCCACCCTGTATAGCGGCCAGGCTGTGCGCCGCGCGGAATAGCGTATGAAATGTATGGTTGCCTCGAAGCTTCTGCGCCGCTCCCTTACGATCGCCGCGTTCTTGGTTTGCAGTACGATCTACAGCCATGCAATCGAGCCGGAGCGCGTTGCTTTGCCGGCCGCTGCCGGTCAAGGAGTCGATCGGTCGGTTCGCCGGGACCTGAAAGCTGGGCGTGCGGATGACGCTATTTCCCTGCTGCAACAGCAGTTGTCCAAAGACCCCGCGAAGGCTGCCGCCCATAACCTGCTGTGTCGTGTGTACCTTCAGGAAGAACGATGGTCTGAAGCCGAGAGCGAATGCGCGCGAGCGGTAGAACTTGCTCCGGGGAACAGTGCCTATCATCAGTGGCTGGGACGCGCGTATGGCGGCGCCGCCGCGCATGCATCGCTCGCGAGCGCGTACATCCTGGCGAAGAAGGTCCACGCGGAATTTGAAACGGCGGTCCGGCTCGATCCGGAGAATGTGTCGGCGCTGTCGGACCTTGGTGAATACCTGGTTGACGTCCCGCGAATCTTGGGCGGCGGAGCGGCCTATGCCGAACAGATTTCCCAGCAACTCGCGCACCTGAACGCATCCCGGTACCACGAACTGCAGGCCAGGATCGACGAAAAGAAATCCGATTTTTCCGGTGCGGAACAGCAGTGGAAGCTGGCCATCCAGAGTTCATCCTACCCGGCGGACGAATGGATGAATCTGGCTGGGTTCTATGCCGATCGAAAAAACTTTCCCGCCATGCAACAGGCAATTCAAAACGGAATCGCAGCAGACCCGGCCAAAGGCAAGGCCCTTGTGCTGGGGGCCACGTTGCTGCTGCAGAAGCATCAAGACCTACAGCTTGCGGAGCAAATGCTACGCCGGTATCTTGCCTCTCGACAGCAGTCGGAAGAGGCGCCCGCATTTCAGGTGTATGTCCAGCTCGGCGAATTGCTGGCATCTCAGGGCGACGCAGCGGACGCGCAACGGGAATACGCGGCGGCACATGCACTGGCCAGCAATTACGCGCCGGCGCGGCAGGCGCCACGCGGATGAGGCCGCGCCTGCATTCCCCGCGTGAAACCTCCATCGACAGGAATGGCTGCCGCTTGCTCCGTTTAAAATCGGACGGGATGGGCAAGATTCAACCCAATGCGAAACGAATTCTCGCTGTATTGGCAACCGGGGTATTCCTCACTCTGGCAGGCCATGCCCAGCGGACAGATGCAGCGCTGCCAAACGCCCCCGCGCCAACGACAGTGCATTTCCCTTCATCCCAGGCTGGACCTGTCACGCCCGTGCTAACCGCAAGCCTGCGCCGGTCCGACACTCCGGATGCCGCCACCGCCGCCTCTACAACCGGCGACGTCTCGCTCTACACCGTGGTCGATCTGGCGCTGCGCAACAGCAGGACCGTTCGCATGGCGGAGGCAAATAAACAGCGTGCGCGAGCCGTGGTGCTGGAGTTGCACGATGCCTACATTCCGAACTTTACCGTCGGTTCCGGAATTGGCCCACCCAACATAGGCTTTCCTCTGGGGACGCCCAACATATTCAACGCCAGCTCTCAGTCCCTGATCTTCAGTTTTTCGCAATCGGACTACATTCGCTCGGCGCGCGCGGCGTTGAAAGCGGCCGACTTCTCACTGCAGGACGCTCGGCGGCAAGTCATTTTGGACACCGCGTCTTCGTTCCTGGAACTGAGTACGACGGACCTTCAATTGGCAGCCCTCCAGCAGGCAATGGATGCGGCAGATCAGCTCGTTTCCATTGTCAAGGAACGAGTTGCCGCCGGCATCGACAGTCGCGTGGCGGAAACACGCGCCCGCCTGACGCGCGCGGAAATGAAGGTCCAGCAAATCCAACTGCAAGACCGTGCAGGC
>JAJYVR010000106.1 GCA_021791935.1 Acidobacteriota bacterium | reverse complement strand
CTTTGTAGGAAGCAATCCGCTCTCGCCAGAGACGCTGCGCTATATCGAGTTTTATCGCAAGAACCGCGAACTGTATCTGGGCAGCGAAGATGTCGCGCCGGTTGCGGTATTTCGCTCCTACGCTTCTCTGACCTACAACAATGCCCGGGCGCAACTGAGCGCGATTCTGGTCGAGCAATCTCTAATTCAATCGAGGGTCCCTTTTGCGCTGATCTTCGATGAGCATCTTCGCAACCTGGCCGATTACAAGGTCCTCGTCCTTC
This sequence comes from Acidobacteriota bacterium, assembly GCA_021791935.1. GTDB lineage: Bacteria > Acidobacteriota > Terriglobia > Terriglobales > Acidobacteriaceae > JAKAAZ01. Next base: position 10,900 of record JAJYVR010000106.1, on the reverse strand, counting down.
CGAATACCGAATGCCTCTCCGATGAGCAACTGTCGATCATTCGCCACTACGTCGAAAATGGAGGCGGGTTGGTGGTCACGGAGCAGGCAGGTCTTTACGACGATTGGAGACGGGTGCGTACCCAGCCGGGACTGAGCGGATTGGTGGAGGGTCAGACCTCTGGGCTGGAATACCAGGAAGATGTGAAAGCCCATGTGGATAACGCGGGTACTCCGACACGGAGCCAGGTTGGTGCCGGAAGAGTGGCCTATATTCCAGCTATCCAGTTTGACGGAGTTTTGCCCCCGCCGGAACCCTATTTCTGGATCTCAAATATTTTCTGGAAACGTCCAAAAAACTGGAAGGAAATCATCGATGCCGTCCACTGGGCCGCGGAAGATAAAATTCCTCTTACTGTGGATGGCCCGGAATTCCTGGTTGCGAACTGCACGCGCCAGGCCCGGAACCAACGGTTCCTTGTGCATCTGGTGAACTACGATGTAGTGAAGACGCCGATCCTGATCAACTTGCAGGTTAGGGCAGCGCTGCCGAAGAATAACAAGGCGCAGAAGGTGACGCTCTATGCCCCCGACGCAAACGATGCGCGGCCGCTCGACTTCACCAACGACAGCTCCGGCACTAGGTTTACCGTGCCGGAAGTGAAAGCGTATGCGCTGATTGCCGTCCAATGGTAAACGCGAGAAACCAAGGATTCCTGATTAATATCATCAAAGGGGGTAGCTGCCTAAGTACAGTAGGCTCTACCGGTGGTGTTTACCTCGATAACGTAGGATATTTTTCGCACATTCGATTTGGCAAGTGGCATTGGAGGTTGGTACAAGCAGGAGGAGCGAGGCCTCTGAGGGACTTGTGATGGAGCCAACCATGGAAGCGGGAGTGGAGACAGCGAGCGGGCCAAAATCATTGGGCGCGGTGATACAGATCGACGAAAGCAAGATGCGGGCGCATCTGGACGAAGTGGTACGGGCAACGGTGTAAGAGACGCTGAACGGGCTGCTGGATGCGGAGGCGGACCAGCTATGCGGGGCACGGAAGTACGAGCGCGCGGAGGGCCGCAAGGATACGCGGGCGGGCAGCTACGATCGGCGGCTGCAGACCAAGGCCGGCGAAGTGACGCTGACAGTTCCGAAGCTGCGCAACCTGCCCTTCGAGACAGCCATCATCGAGCGCTATCGCCGCCGGGAGTCGTCGGTGGAAGAAGCCCTGATGGAGATGTACCTGGCCGGGGTGAGCGTGCGCCGGGTGGAGGACATCGCCCAGGCGCTGTGGGGCACGCGGGTGTCGGCATCCACGGTGAGCGACCTGAACCAGAGGATCTACAAGCAGATCGAGGAGTGGCGGCAGCAGCCGTTGGTGGGCGAGTTTCCCTATGTCTTCCTCGACGGGATATGGCTGAAGCGGAGCTGGGGCGGCGAAGTGAAGAACGTTTCGGTGCTGGTGGCCATCGGAGTGGCGCAAAGCGGCTACCGGCAGATTCTGGCGGTGAGCGAAGGGGCCAAGGAAGACAAGGCGAGTTGGACGGAGTTCCTGCGCGGCTTGAAGGAACGCGGGCTGAAGGGGGTCGAGTTGTTCGTCTCCGACAAGTGCCTGGGGCTGGTGGAGAACCTGGGCGATTTCTATCCCGAGGCGAAGTGGCAACGCTGCGTGGTCCACTTCTACCGCAACGTGTGGACGGCGGTACCGAAGGGTAAGGTGCGCGAGGTAGCCGCGATGCTGAAGGCCATCCATGCACAGGAAGATGCCCAGGCGGCCAAGGAAAAAGCCCGCCAGATTGTGATCAAGCTGCGCGAGATGCGACTGGCCAAGGCAGCCGAGATCGTTGAGAACGGCATCGATGAAACGCTGAGTGACTACTCGATGCCGCCCGAGCACTGGCGCTGCCTGCGCACCAATCACCCGCTGGAGCGGCTGATGCGAGAGGTCCGGCGACGGACACAAGTGGTGGGCGCCTTCCCCGATGGGAAGAGTGCCCTGATGCTCGTGGCAGCGCGGCTCAGGCACGTAGCCGCCACCAAGTGGGGCACGAAACGCTATCTACCGATGAACAGGCTGGCCGAAGTCCGGGTCATCGCCTGAGCCGCTTCGCTGTTGGCCCCCATGGGGGCCAACAGCAAAACAACCTCAATCGACAACCTTCCTGATTTCCAAGGAAGATCAAAAGCGCGAAAAGTTCTGGACACTACCGGCTAGGGCGTGTTCACACTACGCGTAGCGCTTCGACGATGAGTGCGAAGTTGAGGAATGCCAGAAAGACTACTTCCAGTTTCCCAAAACGCACGTAGATGCGCCGGAAGCCTTTCAGCCTGCGGAATAGCCGCTCGATCTCGTTGCGTTCTTTATAAAGTTCCTGGTTGTACTCCCATGGATCGACGCGATTCGATTTGGGCGGAACAACCGGCTCCATCTGCAAGTCCAGAACCTACTGCCGTGTTTCGTCGCCCTCGTAAGCCTTGTCCATCAATCAATAGTGGCAGGCCTTCGGGCATCGAACCGAGATCCAATAACAGATGTCGTCCGCAAAGGTGCATCGTGCGCGTTACCCGGCTACAGCGCAAAGATTATGGCCGTTCGAGCATTCGCGGCAACCATATGAATCTTGGTGGTCCATCAGCCGCGCGACTTGCCGATGGCTTGGGATCCGTTTTTTTAATGCCCCAGTTCCGTCCGGAGGATGCACCTTCACGATGGTTGAGTCCAATGAAAAAGCTTCGATCTTGATGCGCACGATCTGCTCTATCTGTAACTTCTCGAAGACGCGGTCGAGGACGCCATTTTTAGCCCAGCGATTCATGCGCACGTAAATGCTGTGCCAGTTGCCAAAATGCTTGGGACGACCGCGCCCTTTGCAGCCATTTTCGGCCACGTAGTGCAGCGCGTTGAGCACGGTCAAATTGCCCAATCGCACGTTTTGCCCAATCGCACGTTGCCGCGCTGCACCGGCAGGCAATCTTTTATCTTTTCGTATTGCGCAGGTTTGATTTCCGTCTATTGCGATTTTATCGGAAATAGTGTGAACACTCCCTAATAATACGTGCCTCCGCTGTAGGTCCCTCCTCCAGAATTCCCGTACGTGATGGTTGGCCCATAATTGCTGCCCGCAGGCGCGTTCAATGTAGTTGCAGCACCCACAATGAACACATTGGGAGCGACAGCCCCGCCCGCTGTCAGTTGGGAAGCGCTATAGATACCGACGCCGAAGGGAGCGGCCGAACTGACTACCGACAGATCGCCGGAACTGTCGAAAGCAATCCCTTTGGGCGAACTGAGGCTTGGGGCCCCGCTGACCATGGCAGAACTCAACATAACTGCCGGAGCCGGACTCCCACTCGCCGCCAAGCTCGCCTTGGAGAATTGGACGACTGTGTCCGGGGAGTTGGCGTTACTCGACCAGAGGTTGCCGGCGCTGTCGAATGCCAGCGCCCACGGCCCCTGGATGGAGCCTTTGCCGTCATCCGACAACATGATGTTGGGCTTCAGAGTCACGCTGCCGCTGGCTGTCGGAAGCGCAGACGCATTGAACTCGAAGATCGTCGTGGTCCCGTTATTGGCAATCCACAGATCGCCGCTGGAATCGAAAGCGATGCCTAGCGCGCCGTTGAAAGCGGGCGTGGACTTGATGGTGATATTCGGCATGACGTTCGCGCCCGAGGCCTTCAATTGTGCAGCCGTAAACTCAAACACCGCGTTGGCCCCGTTGTCGCTGACCCACAGGTCTCCCTTGCTGTCCCATACGGCCTGCTGCGGAAAGACAAAGACGCTGGAGTTGATGGTCATGTTCGGCGTCACGCTGGCCCCGGACTGGATGCCCGAGAGTTGCGAGGACGTGAACTCATAAATCGCCGGCTTGACTTTGCCTCCGGTGCCGATGTTTCCGCCGTCGATGACCCACAAGTTGGCGGACGTATCGAAAATCACTCCTTGCGGGGCCGCAAAAGCGCTGCTGTTCACCGTCAACGACGGCGCGGCGGCGGCGCTTCCAGTGGCAGTCAGCGAGGTGGAAGCGAACTCCAGCACATTGGTGCCGTTGGCGACCCACAAAGCCTGACTGCCAGACGTTGGATACGTTTTGCCTTTGGAGGAATAACTGCCGCACCCTTGCAATACAGGAAGCGCCATCGCTAAGAAAATCGCGCACCAAAATGCTTTGGAACGATGCTTCCCGATATTCGGTTCCGTGCTGCTACTTTTCGCTGCGCATGCGCAGGCCAATCTGGCTGGGACAGGAAGATACTCGGAAGATGGGTTGAATCGCTGTTCGAGCGTCATGACTGATCTCCTTTTCTATAAAGCGGTCGCATCGAACAGCCCGGCTAAATAGGCAAGGACCGCCTTACAGCCAAAATTAGATGTTGTTCGCCAAGGCGCGAGTTGCCAGCGTAGTGACCCGAATCACACTGGCCAACGGATTGACGTTCGTAATGGCGGTTGCCTCCCGCATTGCCCAGCAAAAAGAAAGGCCAGTCGACCGAACAACCACAATCGACAGCATTTTGGGCCCTCAAGGAAGCATTTTGGGCCCTCACGGGATTGGCAGGGCGGTATTCCGGCCCGTTCCACAGGCCTTGGCAAACTGACGATATCTATAATATCTCCAAGTACATAGACGTTGAAGGAAAGGACTGGTCAGGCAGCAGCGCGACCGCCATTTTGGAACCATGCCGCTTTCCGGCAGATGTCGAACCGGGCCACATTCCCGGCGTGGGAGGTGGCGGCATTCCATCCTGGCAGCCCGGCACCGACTGGTAAACGTTGTCGGGTGCCGCGCCAGTCGCCGGAAAAGGCACCATGCAAGGCATCTCCTCTCGAACTCCACCGCTCCGGTTTTGTGATCGTGATCACTGCTGCGTCCGACAGATCAAACTCCTCCGCGACCGGACTGTGATTGAAAAAGGCAATGGGCCGTTGCACATTCGGCTTCCGGGGAATGCTTCTCGTTGATGCCGCGATGGACAGGGAGCTAGGGCCTTGGGCAGATGCCATCTCGTGCCGCAATTCAGCTCATTCCCACTGCGAGCGATGCCGCTTCAACCACCAGCAGTGTGGGCGCCATTGCTGCGGAAACATTGACCGCGCGCATGTCTCCTTGATCGTTCCCATCAAGTCATACTCGGTCTTCTCGCCTTTTAGCGGCGTAGCCAAAAACTGGTCCACTTGCACAGTGCTGTAGGCCGTCCTATGCGTCACGCGAACCTGAAACACGGCCCAGTCTCCGGCATACAACAACACAGCCGCGCCTATCAGCACGGGAAAAAATCGGAGTATTAGCCGTATCCACCGCCGGACCACGCGAATCTCCGCGGATGCCTCATCTTTGCCGGCCCGACCGTCTACTGCGGGCCGGGGCAAGTGTTTGTCAGCTTGCTGCCCAGGTTTTCCTGCTGAATCTCGAGCGTTGCATGAGGCTTGCCCCCGCCGTCTGGCCGCGTGATATGGAAAACATAAATCGTCCCATAGTCTCAGCCGGGCCATGCGGGCAATTTGGCAGCTCCGTCTCCGTAGCTTTCCAGCATCTGCTCGGCAAACCTGTGCAGATTGTAGTGTTCCCAGGCAACAAAAATCAGCGAATGGGCATAGGCGGGCTGCAGCATCGCCTGTTGCAATTCCGCAATCCGGTCGAATCCGATCTGCGTATTCACTGGCATCCCCAGGCGAACCGCAGTCGGCTCAATCGTCGCCAGCGGCCGCACATAGGAATCCATCGCCCCGCCAGGTCCGTCGTGGATTTGCGCTGCGGGATCCGGCGCATACAGAAAGTCGGGCTTGCCAAATCGCCCAATCAGCAAGGGTGGCAGCGCCAGCGCCCGGTTCAATCCTTTGCAGTCCAGTTGTCCCAGCCCCGGGGACGGCTTCTCCCCATGCCGAATCATCACGACCGTCTCTCCATTGCCTCGCGGCGCGTGCGCGGCAAAAACCGGCAAGCTGCCACAAGCAAAGCTGAACGCCAACGCCGTTTGGACCATCCGCCGCTGTAAGTCGGGCCGTTTCATGCCATCTCCTTGTCCAGGAATGGATGCATCTGCGTGCGACCGCGCCATTCTGATGAAAAGGGTATAGATAGTATGTTGCTCGATTCATGAAACCTTCCAGCCGACAAAACGTCACCCTCTGTAGGCCATACGCCGGCAACCCGCGCTTTGGCATACGGAGAGAAAGGTTTTCCATGGGCCCATTCAGGTTCTTCTGCTCGCTTGTCCTGGTTGGCGGATTGACTGGCGTTTTTCCGCCGAGCGCTTGCACCATCTCTGCCCAACAAACGGGCGCACAGCCGGCGACCCTAAGCCGCCTGGTGGGATCGGTCGTTTCCGTCCAGGGCCAATCCCTCACCGTCAAGCCCGATTCTGGACCGCCGGCCACGGTGAAAGTTGTCGATACGGCGCGCATTCTCGAGACGGTGCCCGGCGCAAAAACCATTGCCGGCGCGACCTCCATTCACCTCACCGACTTGGCGGTCGGCGATCGCGTGCTGATCGCGGTGCGTCCCGCCACGGATGGATCGGGGCCAAGCGCAACCACGGTCATCGCCATGAGGCAAGCGGACATTGCCAAGGAACACCAGGCCGAAGAGGCGGACTGGCAGCGACGCGGCATCGGTGGCATCGTGAAAAATGTCGATGCGGCAACCGGGACGATAACGATCTCCTATCTGCGCAACACTATCGCCATCCACACGACACCCAAGACGGTGGTTCGTCGCTACGATCCAGGCTCCATCCAATACTCGACTTCCAAGGTGTCAAGCCTGGATCAAATCCATCCCGGCGACCAGCTTCGAGCCAAAGGCGACCGCAATGCGGCGGGCACTGAAATGCAGGCCGAGGAAATTGTCGCGGGCAGCTTTCGCAATATTGCCGGGTCCGTCGTCTCCACCGATCCGGCGGCCAACACCGTCACGGTGACTGACCTCGCGACCAAGAAACCGCTGCTCATTCACGTCAACGCCGACTCCCAACTGCACAAACTGCCGGCGATGATGGCGCAAGCGATTGCCGCGCGCTTCAAGGCTGGGAGCGGCCATGGCCCAGGCGCGCCCACCCAAAATCCGCGCGCCGGAGACGCGACCCATGCACCCTCCCCGGCCATGACCTCCGCGGCCGCGCAGCCCGCAAACGGTCCACAGTCGCCTCGGCCTGCAATGGCCGAGGGCCGGCACAATGCAAATATCTCGCAGATGCTGCAGCGGACTCCGGTGGTGCAACTGGCTGACCTGCATCACGGCGACGCAGTGATGATCGTCGCGACCCAGGGATCGCCCGGATTGCTCACCGTTTGTACCTTGCTCGCTGGCGTTGAGCCGATTCTGAACGCCTCGCCCTCCGCCGGCAAGAATCTGTTCTCTGCCTCCTGGAACCTGGGTGGACAAGCCGGCGGCGGTGATGCTGCAGGCGGTGGCGGCGGCGGTAACGCTGGAGGAGGCGGCGGCAACGCCGCTGGCGGTCCGTAGAAAAAAGGATATTTCTTGCGAGGAACGCCGGGTTACCCATCTGACACTTTTTGGCGCGTTCCATGTCCGGCGGCGCAAGGAACCGTCCGGCGGAATTTCCGCCACCTTCTGTGATGGTTGCGCTTGTGCGCTGCGGACCGGACCCGTATGATCAAGCGGAGAACATGAAAGATACCGCCCAAAGCTTCGATTCCACTCCGCCGCTGCGGGAAAAGTCCCGCCTGATGTCTTCGTCTGAAATTGAACGCACCCTGGTGCGCCTGGCCCATGAAATCGTCGAGAAGAACAATGGCTCCGACGACCTGATGCTGGTCGGGATCCACCGGCGCGGCGTCCCCTTGGCGCGACGCCTGGCAAAGCTGCTGGGGACCATCGAGAACAAGCCTATCGATGTGGGGACGCTCGACATCAGTTTCTACCGCGACGATCTTTCCACCCGCGGGCCTCGTCCGGTGGTCAACCCGGGCGCTCTCGGTTTCGATGTCACCGGTCGCGATGTCGTGCTGGTCGATGACGTCCTCTACACTGGGCGGACTGTACGCGCCGCCCTGGATGCGCTGATCGACCATGGCCGTCCCAAGCGCGTGCAACTGCTGGCGTTGATCGATCGCGGACATCGGGAATTGCCGATCGAGGCGACCTTTGTGGGACGCTCGATCCAAACCACGGACCGCGAAATTATCGAAGTCATGCTGGATGAGATTGACGACAATGAGCAGGTGTTGCTGATGGAGCGACTCGACGGATGAGCCATGCGTGGCTCCTTTTGCCATCGCAGTTGGATGGACCTTGAACGGAAGTATGCCAATCAAACGGAAGACGCCGGCAAAACAAGCGACACCAAAAACGCGCTCGGCCAAAATCGCTGGCAACGGAGCGGGCAACGGCCATTCCTCCTCGAGCCGGCCTCTTCTTACCCTTGAAGTTTCTCCCAGCATCTCGCCGCGAAACAAAATTACAATTCCGCAATTCCACGGCCCCGTTCCGCCTGGATTTCTTCATCCTGGCTCCGCAATATCGGTCTCCCATTTCACGCTGGAAGATGTGGGCAGCATCCTGGAGGAAGCTTCGGAACTGGAAGCGATGCCCGCTGCCCGCCGCGCCCTGCGCTACGCCAAACGCCGCGTGGCCCTGCTGTTTTATGAGTCGAGCACGCGCACCCGCACCTCGTTTGAACTCGCCGCCAAATCCTTGGGGGCGGATACGGCCCTGGTCAGCGCTTTGTCTTCCAGCATTGAAAAAGGCGAATCGCTCAAAGACACCGGCATCACGCTGCGCTCGCTGGGCGCGGAATGCATTATCCTTCGGCATCCCAACTCCGGCGCGCCCTATCTGCTGGCCCGCTCGACTGGATTACCGATCCTGAATGCAGGCGATGGCAGCCACGAACATCCCTCCCAGGCGCTGCTCGATTTGCGCACCATTCTGGCCCACCTGCCGCCAAGCGCGCGATCGACTGCGAAACGAAATCATTCCATCGGCGATCGCGCGTTGCAAGGAGTCACCGTCACCATCGTCGGCGATATTCTGCACAGCCGCGTCGCCCGCTCCAATGCGCTGCTTCTGCCCCGACTGGGGGCGCGAGTCATCTTCTGCGGACCCGAAGTACTGTTGCCGGAATGCGCCGCAGCCATCGGCCCTGGCGTGGAAATCGAGCGCGATTTTGAGCGCGCCCTGAAACAATCCAATGTCGTGATGATGCTGCGCATCCAAAAAGAGCGGCTGGCCGGCCTCGAAATCGATCTGGAAGATTATATAGAACAGTATCAGTTACATATGCACCGTCTTGCCGCGCACGCTCCGGCGGCGATCGTCCTCCATCCCGGACCGGTGATTCGCGGACTTGAAATCACCGGCGAAATCGCGGATGGACCGAATTCGGCGATTGCCGAGCAGGTGTATCACGGCTCGATCATCCGTATGGCGCTGCTGGGCCGCGCTTTGGATGCACATCCCAAAAGAAATGAACAATCGAGTAAGAATCGATGACAGCGATTTTGATTCAGGGCGGCCATCTCGTCGACCCCTCCACCGGGATGGATGAAAGGCGCGACCTTTATTTGCGCGATGGACGCGTCGCGGCGCTGGAACTTCAGGGCAAGCTGAATGCGCTGGCAAAAAAAGAAAAAGCGACGATCGTCAATGCGACCGGGCTGGTCGTTGCTCCCGGTTTGGTCGACATCCATGTGCATCTGCGCGAACCCGGTCAGACTTACAAAGAGACCATTGCCAGCGGCACTCGCGCCGCCGCCGCCGGCGGATTTACCAGCGTCTGCGCCATGCCGAACACGTCGCCGGTCAACGATTCGCCGGAAATTACGCGCTGGATGCAGGCCGCCGATCGCAAGGCTGTGGCGCGCGTATTTCCAATTGCCGCGGCAACGCTAGGCAGCAGGGGCGAAGCGGTCGCCGATTGCAAATCGCTGCAGGCTGCCGGCGCGGTCGCGGTTTCCGACGACGGCAAGCCGATTCTGGAAGACAGCATTATGTTGGAGGCTTTGGCCCAGGCCGGGCGCGTCGGCCTGCCCGTGATTCAACATGCGGAAGACACGCGGGTCACGCTGGGAGCGAGCATGAACGCAGGCGCACTGGCCTTTCGTCTGGGCCTGCGCGGAATGTCCGTCGACGCCGAGAGTGGCATAGTGGAGCGCGACATTGAACTGCTAGCGCACCTGCGCAAAAGCAACCCAGCCAGTCGTGCTCATCTGCACGTAGCGCACCTCTCCACGGCAAAGGCGCTGGAAGCCGTCCGCCGCGCCAAACGCAGAGGCCTGCACGTTACCTGCGAAGTGGCACCGCATCATTTCGCTTTGACCCAGGCTGCCATTGGCGATTACAACACCGATGCGAAAATGAATCCGCCTTTGCGCAGTGAAGAAGATCGCGCGGCGCTGATCGGCGGAATCATGGATGGGACCGTGGACGCCATCGCCACCGACCATGCTCCGCATGCCCTGCATGAAAAGGAACAGGAATTTGAGCGCGCGCCCAATGGAATTATCGGGCTGGAGACGGCACTGGGACTGTCGTTGCTGGTGCTGCACCGGCAGCACCGCATGCCGCTTGCGCGTGTCCTTGCCCTGCTCAGCAGCCAACCGGCGCAGTTGTTGCATTTGAAACATCGCGGCTCGCTCGCGGTGGGTTCATTCGGCGATGTCGTTCTGTTCCGGCCAAACGACGATTGGCAATTCCATGCCGGCGAATCCAAATCCAAGTCGAGAAATACTCCGTTCGACGGATGGAAACTGCCCGGCCGTATCCAGATGACCCTCTGTGAAGGCCGCATCGTTCACGATGCGCGCGTCTCCAGAAAATAGTCGACACTCCTCCATCTCTGCTCGCCGTCCGGCCCGATTGAGATTTTTCCGGATAAGTCGTATGGAATCATATTGACTGGATTGAATGACTTGCATATTTTCAAGTACATTCAACATCAATATGGATGTGCGTCGCTTCTTG
>JAJYVR010000105.1 GCA_021791935.1 Acidobacteriota bacterium | reverse complement strand
ACGCTGCAGCCGCCCGATGATTTAGAAGTCGTATTACCAGTGGATCTGTCGATGAATGGATTTCTCCGAACCGGCTTCATCAATCCGGTTGGACTGTGGCAAACGCTTTCGAAGACCATCCGAATCGCTCGAGGCAAATTGCGAGGACCATGGGAGAACTCTCTTTTCCCAGCCTCGGCGGTTCAGCAGAAGCGACGCTTGGTCCGCTGGGCGCGGCTGCTGCTCGCCGGTCACGCGGCCATCATTCTCACATCTATACTGCTGCGCTGGTGGCTGCTGCCGGTGGTCACTACGCTGGCGCCATTCTACGGAGGTTGGCTGCATTATCTCTGCAACAACAGTCAGCATGCCGGTTTGCAGGACAATGTTCCGGACTTTCGGCTCTGCTGCCGTACCATTACGTTGAATCCGTTCTTGAGCTTTCTATATTGGCACATGAACTATCACACCGAGCATCACATGTACGCCGCGGTACCCTGCTATCGACTCCGCAACCTACACGACCTCATCCGGCACGATCTGCCTCCTTGTGCGCATGGCCTCTATGCCACATGGATTCAGATCGCTGCCATCCTGCGGCAACAGCGACGGAATCCAGCCTACCAATATGTTCAGGAGTTACCGGCGCACGCGATCGCCGGCAATCGTTAGCGGCTGTGTTCGCCGCGACGCGGATGTGGCGATGTGCCCGATGTCTTCGCGCTCGCCGCGGAGAGCGAAGGATGGGATTGAGGCCTCTATACGCCAGTGGCCTCAATGGTGGCGCCGATCATGGCGTCAAATCCCATGCAGGAATTGAGCATCAGGTGGTAGATGCGATAGTCGTTCCACACATTGCGATAAAAATGCTCGACGTAGTCGGCACGCCGCTGATCCGTGGCTGCGAGCTCTCGCTCCGCCAGCGCTTTCTTGTCGGGAAATGCCTGTTCAAACCAGCGAATCTTCCGCGCCGTCGAGGCGTACACAAAGGTGTGAAAGCATCCGGGAATTCCATGCAGCGCACAGGCCGCGCCACGTCCGACAATTACACATTTGCCAGCCCGCGCTTTCTCAATCATCACTTCCCGGGCCAGCTTCGTCATGCGGGCGGTATCAAAAATTTCCTGCTCCAGTATCGCTGTGGCGCGTTCGTTGCTGCCATGCCAGAAAGCGCGTTCCACTTTGCTGTACCAGGGATCGAGCCGCTCATCCCGGCGCCGGGCCTCGGCGGCCGATACGCCGGCGCGCTTGGCCACTTCATCGATCAGCGATTGGTCGAGCAATTCCCACTTCAGGTGCTGCGCCAAAAGCCGGGCGAATTCTCCGCCACGGCTTCCATATTCTCGCTCTACGGTAATGACTTGAATCATCGTTCGAATCTCGCGCTGTATTTTAGATGCAGTGAACTGTGGACGCGGTGATGGTAGCATCCATCGGAGTAGTTTTTCCAGCGCCTTATGCGGAGTTATTGCAGCGTCAGCGTTCCCTTGCCCAGGTCAAGACGGCAGGCGACGCCTCCTGCTACATAGGTAGCCGAGATCGTCTTCCCATCCTGGGAGAGGGTGCCGGAAATGCTCAGCGTCGCTCCGCCAGCGCCGTTCATCGTGATCCCGAACAAATTGCCCAGAAGCCCCGAGTTCATATCGAGCGGTGTGGCCTCCGTCGCGGACGTCAGGCATGGATACCCCATGAATGTCGCCGTGCCGCTCACGTCGAAAAATCCGCGTGTATTCGGCGTGGCGCTCTGCTGCAGGGTGGTTGAGAGGCTGTAGCTGTTCCCGGTGTCCACCGATGTCACCGTTCCCGCGTAGGTCCCGTCCAGCGTTGGCAGCACTACTCCGGTGATCGTTCCCTGGTCCGGGCATGGCCCCGTCAGGCTAAACGTCCCGTTCGTCATTGTTCCCCCGCTTACCATGGCCGCCATGGTAAAGACCGGCCCGCCGTTTGGCACTGCGGACCCCAGCGTCAGGTCCCCCTTGTCATCCAGCGTTCCAGTCAGCGAATCGTTGAATTCGGCAAAGGGCCCTCCGCAGCACCCGTTGGCGCTGCAAAGCTGCGGGAAGGGCAACTGTACCGACGCGGTGCCGGAGACCGCGCTGCCTGTCGAAGTCAGGAAAACGCCCATAGGCACAACTCCGCCGCTGAACATAACGGCACCGCCGTTGGTCAGTGTGAACTCCCAGTTTCCCGGAATGCCTGCAGTCGTGGTGATTTTGCTGCCACTGCCACTGCCGCAACCGGCAGGACCGCCGACTATCAGGCCAAGGAAAAGCGTCAGCGCGGCGCAGCTTGCGCCAGCCAGTCGCCCCCACGAAGTCCGTCCCCGCGAACACATAGACTGGACCCCTCCTCGAGTTATCGCATTCGACGAAATTATAGTCCCAGGGTTAGCAGGCCAGACTACTCATTGCCTCAGATCCACGACGGTCGCGCCCGCTCCGCCCTCGTTCTGCGGCGGCTCACTCACCTTGTCGACCTGCGGATGGTTCCCCAGGTAGGTCCGCAGCGCTTTGCGCAGAATTCCCATGCCCACCCCATGCACGATGCGCACCTGCGGCACGCCTTCCAGAAATGCCTGGTCGAGAAACTTTTCCACTGCGTCTGCCGCCTCTTCCACCGTTCGGCCGATCACGTTGATCTCGGTCGCACCCGAACCCGTCTCCCCGGCACGCTCTCGATTCAGCGAAACCCGGATCCCTTTGCTGCGCGCTGCCGCGACTGGTGTAAGCTGGCGCGCACGGTCGGCTGCGGACGTCACCACCTCGGCAATATCGTTGCGGCGGATCCGCATTTTCAATTGCCCCACGGAAACCTCAAAATTCTCCGCATCCATCTGCCGCTCCACCAGCGCCGTCTTGCCCAGGGAGCGCAGCTTCACCGTGTCTCCCACATCCACGTTGCGAACAATGTGTGGCTGCGCGTTCGGATCGCCGCGGTCCGCGCCCGTATGATGCGCCACCACCGTGGCATCCACCTGCTCGCGGAATTCGCGTCGCAACTTCGCCAGCCCGCGCTCTGCCTGCTTGGCGACTTTCTGCTGCGCGCTGCGATCTTCAATGCCCCACAGCACCTCCCGCACCTGGGCCTCAAATGCTTTCAGCAGCGACGACAGCTTTCCTTCCATCTCCTGCACCTTGCGCTGCTGTTCCTGGCGTCCCTCGCGCTCCAGCCGCTGACGTTCTTTGGCAATCTCTTCTTCGCGCCGCTGCAATTGCGCTCGCTCCGTATTCACCGTCAACAGGTCCGCATGCAGTCGATCGAGAAACCGCCCAATCTCCACGGCCTGGCTTCCCAGCCGTTGCTTTGCATTCGCCAGAATGTCCGCATCCATTCCCAGCCGCTCTGCAATATGGATGCCTGCCGACACCCCCGGCACGCCGATGCGAATGTGATATGTGGGCGCGAACGTTTCCTCTTCAAATCCGGCCGCTGCATTCTGCACTCCCGGCGTGTTGGCCGCGTACACCTTCAGCGACGTGTGATGGGTGGAGATCAAGCACCATGCGTGCCGCGCGGAAAAATGCGCCGCAATCGCCGCCGCAATCGCCGCGCCTTCTTCCGGGTCGGTCGCCGACCCCAGTTCATCCAGCAGCACCAGGGAGTTGGCGGTCGCCAGCTTCGATATTTCGTTCAATCGCGTAATGTGCGCCGAGAAGCTGGATAAGTCTTGCTCGATGGATTGCGCGTCGCCAATGTCCGCCAGCACCGCGTCAAACAGCGGCAGCTCGACCGCCTCTGCGGGAACAGGAATCCCGGCCTGCGCCATCAAGGCCAGCAATCCCACAGTTTTCAGCGCCACAGTTTTTCCGCCTGTGTTGGGTCCGCTGATGACGAGCTGGGGCGCGGTTGCAGGCAACTCCAGGTCAAGCGGAACAATCGTTTTCGTCTCGGAAGGTTGTTGGTTGGGCGAGGATCGTCGCGACAAGGCTTCGCTGCGCAGACGTTTTTCCAGCAGCGGATGGCGCGCCGCTTTCAGAAAAATCCGTTCCGATCCCGGCGTGGAAAATACTGGCGCTACGCACTGAAAGTCCACCGCAAATCGCGCCCTTGCAAACAGCGACTCCACTTCCGCCAGAATTGTGGCGCACGTTCGAATCGCCTCCGCGTGCTCGCCCACTTGGCGCGTCATGGCGGCCAGGATGCGGCGCTCCTCCGCCTGCTCCTCTTCCAGCAGCCGCTGCAGCTCATTGTTCTGCTCGATGGTCTCGATCGGCTCAATGAAATATGTCTGACCGCTGGAGCTGGCCCCATGCATCACGCCGGGAACGCGCCGCTTCCACTCGGCTTTTACCGGGAGCACAAAACGCTCGCCCCGCACCGTAATCAAGTCTTCCTGCAACGAGCCTTCGGGGCCCAGCCTTCGCAGCATCGACCGCAGGCCCTCTTCAATGGCGCGCTGCTGCCGCTCCATCTGGCGGCGAATCCGCGCCAGCTCCGGCGAGGCATGGTCCGCAATCGACCCATCCGCTTCAAATTTTCCGTCGAGTGCTTGCGCCAACCCCGCGAATCGGCTCTCGATTAAAGGCATGACCAATTCCCGCAGGGAAGGGATTTGCAGGCGCAATTCTTCCGACAACGTTTGTTGCCACTCCTGAAATGCACGAAAGCGACCGACCAGCGCGGACAAGGCCCGCAGCTCCTCCACTTCCAGCACAGCGCCGGCGATGCGAGCGCGATCCAGCCAGTCGCCGGGATCGATCAGGCCGTGAAAATCGAAGCCGGGTCCAGCGTGCAATGATCGCAACGCTTCACTGACACGCTGTTGTTCTACGGCGGTCCAGCCGGCATTTCCGGAAGGCTCCAGCGCCAGCGTCCATGTACGGCCGGGGTCGGTCGTAGCGTATCCCGCGACCATCTCTCGCAGACGGGCAAACTCCAGCATTTCAGCGCTGGTATGCGCAAGCGGCGAAGGAACACTGGGCAACATGGTCACGCTCCCATGGTAGCCGCATTCGCCAGTGCGGTGTCGACCGGGTGCCCCAGGTTCGCGAAGCTGACCTGGGATGAAGTAGGTGCAGATCCGTCAGACTCCGGCCATTCTGTTGGAAGATGCCTGCTGTCTCGAAGATGGAATTTCAGCCCTGGATGAAGGCCAACAGATCGGCGTTGATTACATTTGCGTGGACCTGACACATCCCGTGCGGATAGCCCGGATACACCTTCAACTGCGCATTCTTTACCAATTTGGCGGACATCCGGCCGGACGCATCGATCGGTACAATCTGATCGTCATCCCCATGCAGCACCAGCGTCGGCACATCGATCTTCTTCAGGTCTTCGGTGAAGTCGGTTTCAGAGAACGCCTTGACGGTGTCGTATTGGCTCTTTACGGAACCCTGCATTCCTTGCAGCCAGAAATTCTCCCGCACGCCCTCAGAAATCTTGGCATTCGGCCGGTTGTAGCCGTAAAACGGCAGCGTCAGGTCTTTATAGAACTGCGAGCGGTCCGCAGCGATGCCCGCGCGAATGCTGTCGAACGCAGACATGGGCAGGCCGCCCGGATTCTTGTCCGTCTGCAACATCAGCGGCGGAACCGCCCCGATCAGCACTGCCTTGGCCACGCGTTTGGCGCCATGACGCCCCAGATATCGCGCCACTTCCCCGCCGCCCGTGGAATGCCCCACCATGACGGCATTCTGCAGGTCGAGCTTCTCAAACAGTGCGGCTAAATCGTCCGCGTAGGTATCCATCTCGTTTCCATCCCAGGGCTGGCTGGACCGGCCATTGCCGCGCCGATCGTGCGCAATCACCCGATAGCCGCGTTGCCCGAAGAAAAGCATCTGTGCGTCCCAAGCGTCGGCAGTCAGCGGCCAGCCATGCGAGAAGACGATGGGCTGCCCCGTTCCCCAGTCCTTGAAGTAAATCGTTGTCCCGTCTTTCGCGGCGATGGTATTCATTCAAGTTTTCTCCTCGATCCAATTGTGGCTCAGGTTCGTGCGATGCGCGAAGGCCGTCAGGTGTTGGCTGCGCATCCATGCCAAAACGATCAATGGCTACTCGTATCACCCTGGGGGGAGGGGTAAGAGTAGCCATTGCGTTGCTGTTGGCGCGCTTTGTCTTGAACCGTTCTACAAGAACAGAGGCACCAGCACCAAAATCACAGTCGCCAGCAGCTTGATCGGCACTTCCAACTACCGTTCAGCGCTGCTGGCCTTCAACTTAACCTACGACTTGGAGTGAGACGCCGCGGGAGAAACGTCGCCCCCGATGCGCATCGAGTAAAACGACCGGTGCACGAAATAGAACGAGATGAGAAAGAATACCGCCGCCAGCACGTGGGTCAACATCGGGTTGGTGGCCGACAGTTGAACCGCTAGCTCGACAGCGAGCAAGCCAAACAGTGTGGTGAACTTGATGACCGGATTGAGAGCCACGGCGGCTGTGTCCTTGAATGGATCGCCGACCAGGTCGCCCACCACCGTCGCCTCATGCAGCGCGGTTCCTTTTTCGTGCAAGTCCACTTCGACAATCTTTTTGGCGTTGTCCCAGGCTCCCCCTGCGTTCGCCAGAAAGATGGCTTGGTAGAGCCCGAAGATGGCAATCGAGATGAGATAGCCGATGAAGAAGAAAGGATCGAGGAAGGCAAAAGACAACGCTGCGAAGAACAACGAGATGAAGATGGTCAACATCCCGCTTTGCGCGTAGCGGGTACAAATGGCCACCACCTTCTTGCTGTCTTCGGTGGAGGCTTTGGTGGCTCCTTCAATGTGCATATTTTTCTTGATGAACTCCACCGCACGGTAAGCGCCTGTGGTCACCGCCTGCGTGGAAGCGCCGACGAACCAGTAAATAATCGCACCGCCCGTCACCAGGCCCAGCAGAAAGGGGGCGTGGAGAATCGAGAGTTTGTCCAGATTCACGGTGAGCGAGTTGGTCAGCGCCATAATGGTGGCGAAGATCAGCGTTGTCGCGCCCACTACGGCGGTTCCAATCAGCACCGGCTTGGCGCTGGCTTTGAACGTATTGCCCGCGCCGTCGCCCGCCTCCAGCGTCCTCTTGGCGCGATCGAAATCCACCTCCACGCCGAATTGCTTTTTCACTTCCTCAGCCACACCCGGCTCGTTCTCGATCAGCGACAGTTCATAGATGGATTGAGCGTTGTCCGTGACCGGGCCAAAGGAATCGACTGCGATGGTCACCGGTCCCATGCCCAGGAAGCCGAAGGCAACCAGCCCAAAGGCGAACATTGGCGCAGCCAGAATCACAGCACTGAATCCCAGCGTGCTGACACCGTAGCCAATGGACATTAAAAGGATGACCGCAAATCCCAGGTAGTAGGCGGAAAAATTCCCGTCGACAAAGCCGGACAGCAGACCGAGGGCCGCTCCGCCCTCCCTGGCTGACGCCACCACTTCTTGCACGTGGCGGGCCTTGGTTGAAGTAAACACCTTCACCAGCTCGGGAATCAGGGCACCGGCCACTGTCCCGCAGGAAGTGATGGTCGCCAGTTTCCACCAGAGCGTGGGGTCTCCACCTAAATTGGAAAGCAGCAGCCACGTGACCGGATAAGTTACAGCAATGGTCACGATGGAAGTAATCCAGACCAGCGAGGTGAGCGGCGATTCGAAGTTGAATTCGGCCGCTTTGCTGAACCGCGCCTTGGAGACGATCTCGTTGATGTAGTAGCCCGCAACTGCGGCGACCAACATGGCCACGCGCACTGCAAACAGCCAGACCAGCAATTGCACTCCAGAGACGGCGCTCTTCGCGCCCAGCATGATAAATGCGATCAGTGCGACCTGGACCACGCCATAGGTCTCGAAACCGTCGGCAGTGGGACCGACCGAGTCGCCGGCATTGTCTCCCGTGCAGTCGGCAATCACGCCCGGGTTGCGGGCATCGTCCTCTTTTACGTGGAAGACGATTTTCATCAGGTCGGCGCCGATGTCGGCAATCTTGGTGAAAATGCCGCCTGCCAGACGAAGCACCGCAGCGCCGAGCGATTCGCCGATCGCGAAGCCGATGAAACACGGTCCCGCATAGCCTCCTGGAACGAAGAGGATAATGCTGAACATCATCAGCAGCTCGATGGAGATGAGCATCATGCCGATGCTCATGCCCGCCTTCAGGGGAACGTTGAATGCGCGATAGGGGTTGCCGCCCAGCGAAGCATAGGCGGCGCGCGAATTCGCCAGCGTATTCACCCGGATACCAAACCACGCCACAAAGTAGCTGCCGGCCATTCCCAATATGCTGAACCCAAGAATGATGGCCACTTTCAGGGCGCTGAAGTGAAGCAGCACGGCGAAATACGCGAGGATGACGACCGCAATGAAGGACCACAGAAGCAGCAGGAATTTGCCTTGGTTGATCAGATAGGTTTTGCACGTCTCCCAGATCAACTGGGACACTTCCGACATCGATCGATGCACCGGCAGCCCCTTCAGGTGGACGTACATGACGAAGCCGAAGAGCATTCCCAAAAAGCAAAATAGAGGTCCATACATCAGCAGGCTATGGCCGTTGAGTCCAAAAAATTGGACCTGAGTCAAATCCGGCAGCTGTAGATTCGCTTCGCCTCCGACTGGGGCCACCGGTGCGGCAAAAGCTGCGCCTCCCCCGAGCAGGATCAGCGTGGCAACGACGCTGGCGAATCTCCCCCAGCGCGGCGAAAAGAAACTGCTCTTCATACCCTCTCCTGTGCCCGCTCGTCGGATTTGGGCGGCGCCTTGCTGCATCGCCGGTGCGCCAGTATCGGTAGACAGAACCTGATGCGCAAACAGCCACGCTGCTACAAGCGACAGTACGCTCACCATGAAGACAAACCACACCCATGCAATTACAGTCACAAAATCCTCCTATAGTACGGCCGATCTGAATCCTGCTGCAATCGTTTCGCTTGATAAATCTGATGTTTCTGAAGGGACAACGAAGTGTATCACCGGATTTTACAGGGCGAATGTGATGCGTCGCACACCCACCGGGAGGATATTCTTCGCTTCAACGTATAAATGTCAACAGAAAAAATGCCGGCGAACCAATGGATTCCGCAGCCTGCCGGGGAGTCGGTTGCGCCTCTCAGTCGCTTCGGATGGTGAAGTTTCGTCCGCGCGCCGTAGGTTGGCGCAGCGAATCTTCGGCCCAGATCATCGAGCAATCCGTCGGCCGCCTTGCAAACGGTGGGATCCTGGTCTCTTGGAAAATTGCAACAAAAATCGGAACCAAGTTGCCGCAACCGGCGTATCTTCAAGGGAAACAGGGCAGAAGACCAGGAAAAGGGGGATGGATCATGTATTGCAGTCAATGTGGTCAACCAGTTGGAACGCAGCCGCACTGCCCGAATTGCGGCGCACCCACGGGTGTTGCCGGTGTCACGCAGCCGTCCGTTCCCGGGTCCGTTCCGCCAGTCTACCCTCGGGGGGTGCCGCTGGCGGTTTCGCGTGTCACCCGGCATCTGCACACTCTGGGTATTCTGTGGACAGTTTTCGCCGGCTATTCCGTGCTTCGCTGGCTGCTGGTACTCCCGTTTCTTCACATAGCATTCGGCGGCGGCAGATGGATGAACGGCTCCGATGCGTGGATGATGATGTCGCCCTTCCATCCCGGCGGATGGCTCCTCCACTTCATCACCGTCATCGTATTTGCGCGGGCCATCCTGTCTCTCGCTGTCGGGCTGGCCTTGCTGACGCGCCAGCCTTGGGGCCGCATCTTCGCTATTGTCGTGGCTGTGCTGACCCTGATCAAGCCCTTCTTGGGCACCATCCTGGCAATCTATACCCTTTGGGTCCTGCTGGAATGCTCGGCGGACCAGAACTACGCGCAACTGTCCGCGGAACGTCACGCGTTCCCACCCCCTGGGCGGCCAATCATGTGACGCATCCTGCTGGGTCGGTGGCCCATTCAAGCCGCTTTTTGGCTTGAGTGGGATTGGAAAACGGTTTTGGTGCAGCGAAGCGAACCTGGGTTTCCATCCCACGCGGGGTAAAATCAGACCCAGCATGGATTTTCCTCTAGTACGAATGCGACGTCTGCGCCGTTCCGAGCCGATGCGGGCCTTGGTGCGCGAAACCCGGCTGCATCCCGGCGCGCTGATCGCCCCGCTGTTCATCTGTCCCGGCGAAGGCGTCCGCCGCGCCATCTCCTCCATGCCCGGCGTCTTCAATCTGTCCATCGATGAAGCTATCAAGGATGCCACCGAGGTCGCCAGGCTTGGCATCGGCGGGTTTTTGCTGTTTGGCCTCCCCGCCACGAAGGATGAGCAGGCCAGCGGCGCTTGGGATCAGAACGGTATTGTCCAGCAGGCCCTCCGCGCCATGAAGCGCGAACGCGCTCTTGACTCCACTCTGCTGATCGCCGATGTTTGCCTGTGCGAATATATGTCGCACGGTCATTGCGGCATCGTCCGCGAGACCGCCAACGGCGCGCATGAAATTGAAAATGACTCCAGTGTGAAGTTGATCGCCAAGGCCGCCGCTTCGCTGGCCCGCGCCGGGGCCGACATTGTCGCGCCCTCCGACATGATGGATGGCCGCGTGGCCGCCATCCGCGACGCCCTCGATGCGGACGAATTGCAGGACACCCCCATCCTCTCCTACGCGTCCAAATTCGCGTCCGCGTTTTATGGTCCGTTTCGCGAGGCCGCCGACTCCGCCCCGCAATTCGGCGACCGCCGCAGCTATCAAATGGATGGAGCGAACCGCCGCGAAGCCATGCGCGAGATCGAACTCGATCTATCGGAAGGCGCCGACATGGTCCTGATGAAGCCCGCCATGCCCTATCTCGACATCATTCGCGAGGCCCGCGACCGGTTTGACGTTCCGCTGGGCGCATATCAGGTTTCCGGCGAGTATTCCATGCTGCGCGCCGCCATCGAGCGCGGCTGGCTCGAGCGCGACCGCGCCATGCTGGAATCACTCATCTCCATCCGCCGCGCCGGCGCCGACTTTATCGTCACCTATTTCGCCGAATCCGCCGCCAAACTTCTATAGCGGTTCAATATCTATCTGGAAGAGAATTCTGGATGGAACCCTAGCCGCAGTTCGTCACGAAAGAGGCCGCAGATGGTCTAAGAACGTATCCGTAAATAGATGCGGTCTGCCTCCAGCAGATTAAAGCCACTGCCTAGCCCAAGTTCGTCACGGAATTGACAGTTTCGGTTATTTTGACCTGTCGGAGGGAAGCAAGTCCTGTTGGCTCAACAGTGGGATTTGAAAATGCGATGTAGTGCAGACCTACCCTCTTGAAATCG
>JAJYVR010000104.1 GCA_021791935.1 Acidobacteriota bacterium | reverse complement strand
CTTTTTCTCCCTCTACGACAAGTTGCATCGCCGCCAGGTTTTTTATCGCAACGATGTCGTCAAGCCGGCCCACTATAACGATCGCGTCAACTTTCCCCTGTCTGGGATCGAGCTCACCGGACCCTACGACGCACACTCGCTGACGACCCATGGCGAGCCTTACTGGTCGCACACCATCGTGAGACACAAGGATGGCAGTGTCACCGTCGTCCTGGGAGAATTGGACCCGATCTATCACATGAATGTGACGTTTTCGGCGACCCTGTATCCCGGTGTCGCCGCGATGAAGACCGATGTGTTTTGCTACAACGGCACTGACGGTCAGAAGCCGCAGATGTTCTGGACCAGCGCCTCGCTGCATTCCACTCCAAAAACGCGCTTTCTTTACCCGATGACGGAAACGGTGGGCCATACCACGGGCGTGGTCTCGCCCTGGCCGATCTATAACGGCGAGGACCTCAGCTGGGACCGCAATAACAAAAACATGCTCGGTGTTTTTGGAATTGACAGCTACGACAATTTTGGCGGCGTGTACAAGTTCGATGAAGACTACGGCCTGTTCCGTTATGCCGATCGCCGTGTGGTGCAAGGCATGAAGCTGTGGACCTTCGGCTATGGAAAAACCGCGACCGCGCTGGAACATGCGTATACCGACAACGCGGGCCCCTACATTGAAGCGCAAAGCGGACGGTATGTTTGGGACGGCCATTATGAGTGGGTCTATCCGCACACCGTGGAGCGTTGGCATGAGTGGTGGATTCCAGTCGCTGGCATCCACGGGCTGACTACGTTGACCAAAGATGTGGCGCTCAATCTCGAAGTGCATCCCGACGCAACGAGAGCCAATTCCTCGGTGGAGGTGGCGCTCTCCCCTGTACGTCCAATCCGCAACGCCAGGCTCGTGGTCCAAGCCAGAAGCGGCGAGTTGCTGAATACCTCGGTCGATTTGATACCGGGAACGCCCGTGAAGAAGACCATCTCCGGCATTCATGCCGACGCTGCCGGTCTCAAAGACATGGAAGTTTCAATCGCCGCGCCGGATGGTAGAGTGCTGATGGACTACCGTCGCCCCGACGGCAATTCCGGTGGCAACGTAACGCCGTTTGCCAAAGACTTGCAGAACGCGCCTGTTCCTCCGGACAAAATGACGGCGGAGCAATTGGTGCTTGCAGCCATCTTCAAGCAGAAGGAAATGAACATCGCTGAAGCCGCAAATCTTGCGAAGCTTGCGTTGAAGCGAGACCCGGGCTACTCCGCGGCCCATCAACTGCTGGGAATTCTCGAATTCAATCAGGGTCGCTTTCAGCAGGCGGCGGCAGAATTTCAACAGGCCGTCGATCGCAATCCCTATGCTGATGAAAGTTGGTATTACCTGGCTACCAGCGAAATAAAGCTTGGCGATGAAAAGCAGGCGGAGCGCAATTTTTACTTCATCTGGCCGAACAGCAGCTATTACGGCGCGCGTGAATATCAACTTGGATTGATAAATTTTCTCCGTCACGACGATGCGGCTGCGTTGCGGCATTTTGCCGGCACCATCAATTCCAATGGACAGGACATTAAAGCCCATCTTTTACTGGCGCTCGCGCAGCGCGATCTCGGCAACCAAGCCGCGGCGCTGCGGGAACTGGCCAAGGTAGAGAAAATCGATCCCGCCGATCGCGTTGCCCAGGCCGAAACATTCTTCCTCACTGGAGATACAGCAGCCAAAG
This sequence comes from Acidobacteriota bacterium, assembly GCA_021791935.1. Lineage (GTDB taxonomy): Bacteria > Acidobacteriota > Terriglobia > Terriglobales > Acidobacteriaceae > JAKAAZ01. The sequence goes on along the minus strand of JAJYVR010000104.1, from coordinate 9,473 downwards.
AGAAATTGATCCGCTTGATGGGCGCGCAGAGCGAAAGTGCCATCGAAGTCTCCATCTTCTACAGTTCCGTGGCCCGCTGGAAGGAAGCGGCTGCGGTGCTCAAGCTAGTTGGGCCGCCGCACAACAACGACCCGTGGGGCACCCCGCCGATTTACTACTACACGCTGGCTTACGACGTGAAGCAGGCAGGCAATCCGCAGGCGGCAGCGGACTACCGCAAGAAGGCGCAGGCCGCCGACGGCATCGTGGAACGCTTTCCGTATCGCGCCGAGAGTGAGGCACCGCTCGCCGACGCCGTGAAAGAGAACCCAAACGATACCGTCGCTCGATTCAACCTGGCCTGCCTGCTCTATTACCGAGGCCGCCACGTTGAAGCGATCGAACAATGGCAAGCCATTAACCGTATCGATCCCTTGGACTTTGACACGCGTCGTGCGCTGGGGCTGGCCTACCAGGAACAAGGTGATCTGGCAAAGGCCATTCCCCAGTTGCAGAAGGCGATCGAGATCAACCCTGACAACGCCAGTGCGATGAACGATCTTTCCAACCTATATGCGCGCAACGGAAAATTCGACCAGCAGGTGGCATTGCTGCAAAAAGCCATTGTCAATTCGCCCAACGACGACGACCTATACGAGGGCTTGCTCGACGCATATCTGCTCGAAGGCAAATTCCAGGCGGCGCAGAACATCATCGATCGTCACACATTCGGGCCACGGCACCGCACCTATCGGCTGCGGGATGAATATCGCGAACTGGAATACGGCAAAGGCTCCGAGGCGTTCAACAAAGGCGATTATCAGCAGGCGCTGAAGATGTTTCAGGCCGCGCTCAGTCCGCCGGCAAGTCTCGGCATGGACACTTTCGAGCTGCAGTCCACTCCGCGAATCTATTACTACATTGGCCGCGCGCTGGATGTTCTGGGACGAAAACAGGAGGCGGAACAGGCATATCGGAAGAGCATTCGAGGTGTAGATCAGTTGGCGGGCGGCGGCAGCGACAGTTGGAATCCTGAAAACTTTTTTATGGTGCTGTCGTTGAAACAACTGGGCAGGCAGCAGCAAGCCGCGGAATTGCTGAAACAGTTCAAGGTCTTCGCGGAATTCAGGCTCGATTCCAGCTATCGCGACCGCGTGGCCCGCGCGCGCTATCTTCTCGGTTTGATTGATAAATATCAGGGAGATTCCGCGCAGGCGCGCAAGCAAATTGAGCAGTCGGCACAATTGGCCCCGGACTATATTGCGCCCACGTTTGAATTGCGCGGCGATGCGATCGATCCCATCGCCAAAAACTAAAGCACTTTCCCGGATAGCGTAATGTTATGGGTGGGACATAAGGACATTCGCATCACACGAACGGTGAATATGCACTATAACAGTTGGACAGGGATGCGGTGACTTTCTTATACCAGCCAACTCAATGCATGAGGCACCGACGCGGCTGTCCTTCATAAAAATGTATTTGTCTTCTACTTCGGCCCGTCCTCTTGCGGAACTTCCTTGCCCTCTCCAGGGAAAGGCCACTTCTGGTTCAGCAGCAATTCCTTTTCACGCTCGGCCTTGGGAACGCGATTCACTTTCAAGTTCTCAAAGAAATGCACGCCGGTTTTGCCTGCGGTGGCAATGTCGATGTCCCCATCTTGATCGAAGTCGGCAGTCACGAATTGCGTTCCCGCCGCCGCCGTGCCATTCACGGAAATGGCATAGCGCGTGAACTTGGCGGTCTTGCGATCGATTTTGTAGTAGTAAACAACCAGCGGATCGTACGATCCCGGATCGTCGCCGGAGTGCCCGCGATAACGCTTGCCCGTCAGCAGTTCGGGCTGCCCATCGCCATCCAGGTCTACCAGCTTCAACGCGTGGATTTGCGAATACGATTCGTCGATCACGTGGCGGACCCAATGCCGAGTCGCGCCGCTTCCCTTCTGCTCCAGCCAAAATAATCCGTAGCTATGACCCTGCCCATAGATAATGTCCATCTTGCCGTCATTGTTGACGTCGTAGCCGAGGATTGGAAATCCCGCGTCTCCCAGGTTCCAGTCGGGGTGCCATTTCCATTGGTCGTGGTTGGCATCGATATTTTCAAACCAGCCGTAAGGGGTCAGAACATCCGCCTTGCCATCGCCATTCACATCGGCAATGCCGGTGCCGTGGCCATCTTCCGCCTTGCTGTCCACCGCCACGCGATGAACAATTCCGTCCGGATTCCCCACATCCTTGTCGCGGCTATGGTCCTCGCCCAAATGATGCACGATCGGCTTCGGCCCGGAGAAATCGACCCACAAAACGCCCGAATGGTTATAGTGCGCCAACACCAGGTCCGGCTTGCCATCTCCGTTGATGTCGCCCATCCATCCGCCTTCGGTGTCAAAGCTGTCGCAAATCTTGTGGCGCTTCCACATCACGCCCTGCTTCTTCGGGTTCTCCCACCAAAAGAGCCCGTTTTCTATCCATCCATAGGTCACAACGTCGGGCGCGCCGTCATGGTTTACATCGACGGTCCATTCGCCGGCATCCGAGACAAACTCATTGTGAATGCCGACAGTGCGGTACTGGTGTTGCTTCCAGACCCCTCCCTGTGGGCCAGGATTTTCGTACCAATACGCGCCGCTCAGGATGTCCAGGCGACCATCGCCGTTCATGTCCAGCGTGGTGATTCCTTCCGCATGATCGGTACCAAGTTGGTGCACAAAGAAGGTGGCTTGCGGAACGCCGTAAGGCCCGTTGCCGGGCGACGTGAGGCGTGGGGTTTCCACTTTCTGCGCGAGGACCGGCGCCGCGAATGCAAGCGCTAGGACAGCCGCGCCAAACCGAGACGAGAAAATAAAACGGTTCATTCCATTTCTCCCGACAAATCTTTTTCAGTCCCCTTTCCCAACCTCACGACACCAACTCCATCGTCTCCGGATTCCAGTGCTCGATTTTGCCGCTGTAGTAGCTGCGATTGCTCAGCAGCGCGGCTCCCGCAGCGCGATATCCGAACACCGCATCCTCGATGGCGGGTTGACGGGTCCGAACGGAGTGAAAGAAATTGTTGAAGTGGCTATAAACGTCGTCGTAGCCCGGCGCTGCCGCATACTTTTCGAAATTCATTGCCGGCGGACCGTTCGGATGCGTGATCGGATACTTCTGACGATATTTCTCCAGAATTTCCTTCTGCATGGCCACGGTAAACGTCTCGATGGTGTACCCGGGCTCTGTCTCCCGCGGCGTGCGGCTCAGGCTGACACTGTCCCCAAAGATTTGCATCGTTCCTTCGGAGCCGGTAAAGATAAGCCCCTCGCTCTCTGCCCCACCATTCACAAAATTTACCCGAAGACTCAAATTGAACGCCTCCGGATAATCGAACAGAGCCAGCATCACGTCCGGCACATTGCGGCCATCCTTCCAATACCGCAGACCGCCCGTCGCCATGGCGCGCGTGGGCCCATGTGTGCCGGTAACGAAATTCGTCCCGCTGAACAAGTGCACAAACAGATCGCCGGCCACGCCGGATCCGTAGGCCTTCCATTTGCGCCATTGGAAAAATTGCTCCGCACTGAACGGAATCTTCGGCGCGGTGCCCAGAAATTGCGGCCAGTCGCAGGTCTCGGTCGAGGCGTCCAGCGGCACTGTATAGTCCCATGCGCCAATTGCGGAGTTGCGGTCCCACCATGCCGTCACCATGTTCAGTTGGCCGATGGAACCGGCGGCCAGCAGTTCTTTTGCCTTGATGTAGGCAACGTTGCTGACGCGCTGGCTGCCGATCTGGAGAATCTTGTTCGTACTGCGCGCCGCCGCGATCATTTCCGGTCCGTCGGAGTATTTGTGGATCATCGGTTTTTCGCAATACACGTCTTTGCCGGCATGCATCGCGTCCACGGCAATCTGCTTGTGCCAGTGGTCCGGCGTCGCCACCACCACGGCGTCAATGTCCTTGCGGGCCAGAATCTCCTTGTAATCCACCGTGGTAAAGATACTGGGCCCCCACAGCTCCTTGCTGTGGTCGCGCCGGCCCTGATAGGTGTCGCATACCGCGACCAGCTTGACTCCGGGAACCTGGATGGCAGTGTGTGTAATTCCCTGCCCGCGAATGCCCGCGCCGATCAGGGCAAATTGAATGGTGTCGTTCGCCGACACCGGAGTGGCGGCTTCAGCCTGCTCTTCCGCCTGCAGATGCATGTTGGTCCCCACCAGAGTCTCGGCCGTGGCCAGTCCCACAGTCTTCAGAAAAGTCCTTCGATTCAGATTGTTCACGATGGTTCCTCGCAGTTTAAAAAAGGCTGGTCTAAAGGTTCACACAAGGGACAACAACCGAGGCATTGCTCGCGTAGCCATTTCGGTTGCAGCGCAGATTGCAGAAGATCGCATGTTATTCGGAACGTATTAACGATAACTCGAAAGAACGGCCCCTGCAATACTGCCCGTGCGATTGCTGTTCGATCAACCTAATGCAATCGGGAGTTCCCCCGGCTCTGCCGGGTGCCCCATTCAAGCCCACCCTGAGCGTAGCCGAACGGGTTGGCTTGAGTGGGGCACCGTCGCTGACGAAGCCGCTGCGGACGATTCTGGATTTGGCAGCGGCGGATACGATGCCGCGCGAGGAGTTGTCGAAGGCGCTGCTGCGGATTGTGGAGCGGGGTCTGATCACGCGCAAGCAGATCAAAAGCGCGTGGATACCGGAGGCGGCGATGCTGCAACTGGAGGCACTGCTGGGGTGGAAAAAGGGGTGAGTGGTCCCACTCAAGCCAGAGGAAGGCTTGAATGGGACACCTGGCGATCATTTCACTCGTGGCGTTTAGGGATGGGGGCGTTCTTTCCTGCTTCCAGCTTCGCCAGCCATTTGTCGGCTTCCACGGCGGTGACATACAGAGCGGTTGCCTGATAATTGGTCCAGGCCGCGAGCGCATCCTGCCGGAATTTCTCACTCTTCTCTTCCTGCTCCACATACTGCTCGACCTCTTCGGGCATGACCCAGTGCGGAGGATTAGGACGCGCGTTAGTTGGTCGCTGGACGCGCTTTTTGGTCTTGCGGTCGAGCTTGGGGGTCGTGTTGGGATCGGTGGTCATTCCGGGTGTTCCGAGGCGTTCCGTGGAATTATTTTAGAGGACTCTGAGCTTATAACCACCCCGGCGTTTCAGCGTCACTTTATCCGCTCGACTACCACAGTTTCATCCTCATCCTCTACCTTCATCCGACACCCGGCGCTTGTCTGATAGATGGTCACGTCCGGGCTGTACGCATAGAAGTAAGTATAGTCGTATTCGGTTTGTTGCCAGATCTGACCATTCGCAAGCTTGAAGATGGTTTCGCCTTCCCATCCTTCTATATCGCCGTCGATTGAGGACTCGATGGCGGGCACGCAGCTACTGCGGCGTGCCGCGGAAGGCGTAGCCTCCGAGGGGACAGGAGAAGTCGCTGCTTCCAGGGGCTGGCTCAGGATTGCGAGATAAAACGAGCCCGTCTGCGCGCCTACATCGACTTTGTATGTGCCACTTGCGAAGTTTCCCTTGACGTTCCCGGTCCACATTATTACAGGTGGCCCGGTGGAAACGATTTCGATGTTTCCCGTCTTTTTGTCGTAGCTCTTTATCCCACAACTGCCGGAACCAGTGAGCGGCGGCGACACGCTTAGCGTACATACACCCTGACGGACAATAATTTGAATTGGAGCCGCAATGGGCTTATCCGCATTTGTCGTATTGACGGCCGTTCCTGAGAGTTGAGTTTCGCTTTTCTCCTGGCCATAACCGAGAGACGCCAGAATTAATAGTGCCCCTACTAGGCTTGCCTTCACCTTCTACCCCCACGTGTTTGAGTAGCGGGTCTAATTTTCCCATACGAAACAACGATCGGTTTGCTTTTTTTGCTTTTAGGCGGCATTGGCGGCTGGCCCATTCAAGCATCCAGTTGGCTCGAATGGGGCACCGGCCCGACTTTCTTAGGGCCTCGTATTTGGGAGTGACGCGCAAGTCGGTAGGTCCTCATAGGTCGACCAGATCGAATTCTTGGCTACTGCGTGCCAATCCCAAGTTCTACAGAGTTGGCCTGTGCAACTGTCTAGAGCTAGGTCCGATCTGAGGCTAATCGGGTACACCTCAACCTTTTGAAAGCGATGATCGGCTGGGCAGAACTGTGACGCGGGTGCTGGCGTGGCGGCTTCCGACGTTGTTGGCTGCGCAGTTTGCGACGAAGTGTCATTGCATGAATAGGGATCGGCCAGGAACAGGATGCTCGCGACCAGCACCAGAGCTTTCATCGCTTCGTGCCCCTTTTTCCCGTGTACGGGTTGACGTTGCCTTTATGCGAGTAGTTGTTATACCGTTTGTGATCCGGATAACTGCGAATGTGAGGCTGGCGATAGGTTCCGCGCCGGGTTACAGTGCCGCGAACGTGAACTGCGCCGCCCTCGGCGTGATATGAGCGCGATGCGAACGCAATCCCAGAGACACACAAGAGTAAGGCCAAAAGTACCGTTTGCATCTCACCCCTTGATTACATGCAGCAAAGCATACACCCTACAATCTTGGTATTCAATGAAAAAACTGGTCGTGTGGCTCGGCTTCGCTTCATTTGGCCGAGTCTGAAGGAGCCTCGAAATTCAGGAGTCCAGTTTCCGGAACTTGCGCGTGATTTTCTGGCGCAGGAGAATTCAAATCTCGCCATAATTCCATAGCAGACTGGGTGCGGTACGGTACGTGTCTTCTCAGTGCTTTCTCTAGTGCGAAACTATATGGAACTGGTAGCTGGAGTGCAAGCTCTCTCGGCTTGCCAGCTTTGATTTCCTCGGGTTCGAAGCGTATCTCGTGCCCATGAGCCAGGTTTAGAAAGAGCAGCCCGCAGTGATAAATGTCCAAGCGATGGCCGATAGGACCGTATTCGGATTCTTCAAGAACTTCGGGGGGAAGCATCCACTGCGCCCTCGTATTTGTAGCATCAATTTCACTCGCTAACTTCGCAACCCCTAAGTCGCCGAGCTTGAACTGAATCGCCCCTGGATCGTTGATGCCAAGTTCATCTTAGACAAAAGAAGTAAAAACATTGCCCATGTGAATATCCTGATGTACGTAGCCGTTTGTGTGGATGAAGTCAACGGCTTGCAAGAGACATCTAGCTATTGGCCTGATCCAGCCCAAACCACTGAAATCCTCAAGTTGGAGGAGGTCAGCGAGTGGGCAGTAGCAGCGCTCTGTGACAAGATAGAATGTCTCGCGATATTCAAAAGCATCGAATACATAGGTAATGTGTGGATGACGCAAATACAGTAGTTTTTGGAGTTCTGCCTCAGCGGATTCCTTTACCTTCAAATAAGACGCGAGAGGCTTCATCATCTTGGCTGCTAGATTATTGTTCCAAACGTCTACGCAGTCGTATACAAGGCCAAAGTGACCCTCCCCAATCTTTTCTCCCATTGTGTAGCTATTTCGTGTCAACGAGCATGTGATAACTTCTCCTTTGGTCGGCGGAACAACCGATTTTTCAGGAACAGTGAATGGAAGCTCGGCCTCTGGACTAGTGGGATGTTCCGATGCCGCGGATGCTGTAGGCGGGCATGGCGAGGGATCGTCGTGGGGATTCATTAAATCCAGCATAGCTCTCGATGTGCTGCTCGGGAGCGATTTTCGAATAGATCTATAACCCCAGCTTGGACCAGAGGGCGTCGATTTTGGATTTGGTGGCGGGGTCCATGCGGAGCATTTCTGGCCAGGGGCGAGTGAAGCCTTCGGCGGCCCATTTTCTGGTGGCGTCGATGCCCATCTTGCTGCCGTAGTTGGGCAGGCGTGAGGCATGATCGAGCGAATCGATGGGACCGAGGGTGAATTGAATATCGCGCTCGGGATCGATGTTGTTGGTGACGCGGAGGACGACTTCGCGCATGTCCTGCACATCGCAATCCTCATCCACCACGATGACGCACTTGGTGAACATCGCCTGGCCCAGCGACCAGATGGCGTTCATGACTTTACGCGCCTGGCCGGGATAGCTTTTGCGGATGGAGACAATCATCAGGTTGTGAAAAACCGCCTCGACGGGCAGATTGATGTCGACAATTTCCGGAATGGTGAGCTGCATGAGCGGCAGAAAAATGCGCTCGACGGCCTTGCCCATCCAGGCGTCTTCCATGGGCGGCTTGCCGACGATGGTGGTCGAGTAGATGGGGTCGCGGCGATGGGTGATGCAGGTGATGTGGAAGACCGGGTAGTCGTCCGGCAGGGTGTAGAAGCCAGTGTGATCGCCGAAGGGACCCTCGGAGCGGAGTTCGTCGATGCGGACGTAACCTTCCAAAACAATTTCAGAGGTGGCGGGGACTTGCAGATCGACGGTCTCACACTGGACCAGCTCGACGGGTTTTTGACGGAGGAAGCCGGCGATGATGAACTCTTCCACCTCTGGCGGCGCGGGCACGATGGCGGAAAATGTGGTGGCGGGATCGGTGCCGATGGCGACGGCGACTTGCAGGCGATCTGCCATCTGGTTGGTACGAACGGAAAACGCAGGTCCCTCCACTCCGCTTCGCTCCGGTCGGGATGACAAGTTCATGCCGCCGCCGGTTTCCGCCATGACGGCAACGCGAGCGGAAGCTGCATCGTCTGAATTCGACTCGGCGGATTGGCGCAGGCGTTCCCGATAATGTTCGGCGGCAACTTTCTGCCGTTGCCAGTGCATGCCGGTGGTCTGGCCGTCGTACACCTGCATGCGATACATGCCGACATTGCGCTTCCCTGCCGGATTGCCCGCTACGTCCACCTTTCGCGGATCGCGCGTGATGACGCAGGGCAAGGTGATGAAGCGGCCGCCGTCGCCAGGCCAGCATTGCAGAATTGGAAAATCGAGCACGCTGAAGTTTTCTCGCAGGATGACTTCCTTGCAGGGCGCGTCTTTGGCGGCGACCAGCTTGGGGAAGAATTTTCCCATCTCGGCCAGCATGGGGAGCATGCGGACCTTGTCGAGGAAGCCTTCAGGAGAGCGAAGATTCATCAGCTCGCGAATGCGATCCGCAACATCGTTCAGCGAGTCGACGCCGAGCGCAAGGCGCATGCGACGCTCGCTGCCGAATTGATTCATGAAAACTTTGGCGCCGGGATGGCCCTTGATCTTTTCAAACAGCAGCGCGGGACCGCCGGCAGCGTGGCTGGGAGGGCCGAGTTTTGAGACCCGATCGGCAATCTCCGTAATCTCAAGTATAGGATCAACTTCATGCTTAATATATCTGATTTCTTTCGCTTTATCGATGGCCTTAATCCAGTCCCGTAGATCGTCGTATGCCAAGCTTTTCATCCTCTCGCGGTGCCTGTTCTTGCAGCGGGCACAGATTTCCGTGCCGCTATAGCGTAGTTTACTTGCGGCGTTAGGACGCAGCGCAAGATTTTCCACTTCCCTTTCGACTGCGCTCAGGGGCCGGAATGACAATATTGTTGCGCGAACAAGTGGGCCGGGACGCTAGGAAGAAGTTGGCAGGTCGACACATGTTTCCGTGCCGGCGCGAAATCCTG
>JAJYVR010000103.1 GCA_021791935.1 Acidobacteriota bacterium | reverse complement strand
CGGAGATCGTGGTCATCGACGGCAAGACCAGCCGCCGCTCGGGCGGAGTGGACGCCACCGCGCTGCACCTGGTTTCCGGGTGACGTAAATTCGATTGTGTAAAAGGCGAGAGGGTGTAAGTTGGCTTTGGCCTGAGAAGCGGAAAGCCATTTCTCAAAAAGGAGACTTACACCCATGGCGAAGATTGCAACCATCACGGAACATTTCCAACACTTCCTTGTCGATCTGAAGGAGAGCTTCTGGGGGGATCTGGAAGCCAAAACGCGTCCCGAACCAGGTGCTCTACCAGGCTGAGCCACTCCCAAAAAACTGCCATGATTGCAATGCGGAAGGGCGCGAGCGGGAACAATCCTGGCCGCTGACGCTTTCAAAAGTGTAACAGAACTTGAAGTTCCAGATTGCATCGCGAAGCCATCTCCATCCGGCGATTTGGACTGCTCGCGAACCGTTGCGGCCATGTAACAATAAAAGTGTCTCTCCACCTGGAAAACAATGAAATCTGCGTCCTCTACCGCGATCCCTCTACCGGCACAGATCACGCCGGAATTGCTCGCGCAGCACGGCATTACGGCTGACGAGTATCAGCGCATTCTGGACGCGCTGGGGCGTACTCCCAGTTTGACGGAACTAGGCATCTACAGCGTCATGTGGAGCGAGCACTGCTCCTATAAGTCCTCGCGCGTGCATTTGAAGCGTCTGCCGACCCAGAGCGAGCGCGTGGTGCAGGGCCCCGGAGAAAATGCTGGCATCATCGACGTGGGCGACGGCTGGGCCTGCGCGTTCAAGATTGAGTCGCACAATCATCCTTCGTATATCGAGCCCTATCAAGGCGCAGCCACCGGAGTGGGCGGGATTTTGCGCGACATTTTTACTATGGGGGCGCGCCCGCTGGCGGTGATGGATTCGCTGCGGTTTGGGCCGATTGTTGCGGAGGATTCGGCGAAAGCGGATGGGGAAAATTCAACACCGACCTCTCCGTTAAATAAGAATCGCCAAATTCTCGAAGGCGTGGTCAGCGGCATCGCTGGCTACGGCAATTGTTTTGGGGTCCCCAACCTGGGCGGCGAAACGCGTTTCGAGCCCTGCTATTCCGGCAATCCGCTGGTGAATGCATTCGCGCTGGGCATGGTGCGCAAGGATGAGATTTTCTACGGCAAGGCGACCGGCGTCGGCAACCCGGTGTTGTATGTCGGGGCGAAGACGGGCCGCGACGGTATCCATGGCGCGACCATGGCCAGCGAGGAGTTTCATGAGGGTTCGGAACAGAAGCGCCCCAATGTCCAGATGGGCGATCCGTTCATGGAAAAGCTGCTGCTGGAGGCATGCCTCGAAGCGATGCAAACCGGCGCCATCGTTGGCATTCAGGACATGGGCGCGGCGGGGCTGACGTCGTCCTCCTGCGAGATGGGCGGTCGCGGCGGAGTTGGCATTGAGATGGAACTCGATCGGGTCCCGCAGCGCGAAACCGGGATGACCGCCTATGAGATGATGCTTTCCGAATCGCAGGAACGCATGCTGCTGGTGGCGGACAAGGGGCGCGAGCAGGAAGTGCTGCGCGTGTTCGCGAAATGGGGACTGGACGCGGTGACGGTGGGCACCGTGATTGCCGAATCGCGGCTGCGCATTTTGCACCACGGCGAACTGGTGGCGGACATTCCGAATGCGTCGTTGACGGATGAAGCGCCGCGCTATCGTCGTCCGATTGGAACGTGGAATGCGCCCGTGCAGAGTGAGCCTTCGGCAGAGATCCTGCGACAGTTGCATGCGCAGCGCGACTTGACCGCCGACCTGAAGAAACTGCTGGCGTCGTCGAATATCTGCGATAAGCGGTGGGTGTTTGAGCAATACGAATCCATGGTGCAGACCAATACCGCGCAGGGTCCGGGCGGAGAAGCCGGCGTGATGCGGCTGAAAGGGACACAGCGCGGCCTGGCGATGGCGCTCGACGGCAACAGCCGCTGGTGCTATCTCGATCCGAAACTGGGCGCGGCGCACGCAGTTGCAGAAGCCGCGCGCAAAGTGGCCTGCACCGGGGCGACGCCAATTGCGGCAACAAATTGCCTGAACTTCGGCAATCCGGAGAAGCCGGAGATCATGGCGCAGCTTTCAAGCGCCATCGATGGCATTGCGGAAGCCTGTACTGCACTCGGCACGCCCATTACCGGCGGCAATGTCTCGCTCTACAACGAGACCAAAGGCGAAGCCATCTATCCGTCGCCCGTGGTTGGCATCGTCGGCATTCTGGAAGATGTTTCGAAGGCGGTACCGGCAGATTTTCAGCGGGCAGGCGATGCTGTTTTGCTGTTGCACCCTAAAGCGCCGGCCAAGGAAAGCGCCAGCGTGAAGGAATTTGGCTCCTCTGAATACGCGAAGTTTTTTTTGAAAGCATTGTGGGGCACACCGCCGAGCCTCTCGCTGGAGGCGGAAGCAGAATTGCACCAATGTCTCGCGAAGTTGGCGGACGAAAGATTGCTGCACTCCGCGCGCGACATTTCCGATGGCGGCATTGCCGTTGCGTTGGCCGAAGGCTGTTTTGCCCGTCAGATTGGAGTTCGCGTGACGGTGCCGAGCGGTCTGGCCGATGGCCCTATGGCGTGCGTTCTTTTCGCGGAACACGCGAGTGAGGCGATTGTCACCTGCGCGCCTGAATCTGTAGAGAAAATCAAGAACATCACGGACGATTTTGGCTTTCTCACTGTAGTCCCATTGGGTGTAACGACGGCAGATCGTATCGAACTCAGCGTGAACGGGCAACCGATCGTTTCTGAATCCACGGCAAATCTTTTTGAGCCATGGCGTCGTGGATTGCCGGATGCGCTGGAGTCTACATTTCATCGCGATTCTTCCGCGATGGATCAGGCATAATGAACGCATACAACGCTTCGACCGATCCAATGCCGGACCCAATGCCCATGGCCGATCAGGACCCCCTTCCATTCGACAAACTCCGCGAGGAGTGCGGCGTCGTGGCCATTCACAACCATCCGGATGCCGCGCGCCAGGCGTATCTGGCGCTCTACTCGTTGCAGCATCGCGGGCAGGAATCTGCCGGCATCGCCACTGCGGACTACGAAAACCTGTGGAACATCAAAGGCATGGGCCTGGTGGCCGAAATCTTTACGGACGATGTTCTGGCCAAGCTGCCGGGTCCCTTAGCCATCGGTCACACGCGCTATTCCACCACGGGCGATTCGGCGCTGTTGAATGCGCAGCCGATTCGCGTCGATTCGACCAAGGGCCTGATCGCCATTGCCCACAATGGGAACCTGGTCCACCTGGGAAATTTGCGGACTCAGTTGGAACGCGAGGGCGCGATTTTCCAGACCACCAGCGACTCGGAAATTATTGTGCAGCTCATCGCCCACTCGAAAGAGCCGACGCTGATCGATGCCATCGCCGACTCCTTGCGCCAGGTGGAGGGGGCTTTTTCCATCGTGATGATGACACGGGACCGCATCTTCGCCGCCCGCGATCCACGCGGGTTTCGTCCGCTTTCCATGGGACGAATCGCCAATGCGGACGGCACCGAGACGATTGTGTTTGCGTCGGAAACCTGCGCCTTCGACCTGCTGCGCGCCACATACGATCGCGAAGTGAAGCCGGGCGAGCTGGTGATGGTTTCGCGCGAAGGCGTGACGTGCCGCCAATTTTCCAGTGGAGTTCCGCAGGCAAGCTGCGTGTTTGAGCATGTTTATTTTTCCCGTCCAGACAGCAGGGTGTTTGGCCGCTGGGTGCAGGAAAGCCGCGAGGAGATGGGGCGTCATCTGGCGCGCGAATCCGGCGTGGAGGCCGACTTGGTCGTGCCCGTGCCGGACTCCGGCGTCACCGCCGCCATTGGATATGCCGCGGAAAGCGGCATTCCATTCCGCTTCGGCCTGATTCGCAATCATTATGTGGGCCGCACATTTATTGAGCCGGAACAGCGCGTACGCGACTTCGGCGTCAAGCTGAAACTGAACCCGGTACGCAATCTTTTGGAGGGCAAGCGCGTCATTTTGATCGACGACTCCATCATCCGCGGCACTACAAGTAGAAAAATCGTGCGCATGGTGCGCGGCGCCGGCGCGAAGGAAGTTCATCTGCGCATTAGTTGTCCGCCGACTACTTCGCCCTGTTTCTACGGTGTCGATACACCCAGCAAACGCGAGTTGATAGCCGCCAACCAGTCGGTGCAGGAGATTTGCGAATACATCGAGGCCGATTCTCTCGCCTATCTTTCTCTCGATGGACTGCTGCACGCCTGCGATGGGGCCGACGGCAATCGCTACTGCACCGCCTGCTATACCGGCGTGTATCCAACGCGATGGGTGGATGTCGAAGACATTCTGCCCGCGCCTGCTATCAGTGTATGAACATCCAGATTCGGGAGTTTCAGCCCGGAGATGAAATCGCTTTCCGCAGCTTGAACGAAGCCTGGATCACCGCGTCCTTCAGGTTGGAAGACGAAGACATTGCCACTTTGGGCAATCCGCAACATCACATTCTGGACGCGGGCGGCCATATTTATTTCGCCGTGCATCCGCAAACAGGCGAAGTGCTTGGCTGCTGCGCTTTGCTGGCAATGGAACAGGGATGTTATGAAGTGGCCAAGATGGCGATTGCCGAGCGATTGCGAGGGCAGGGGATTGGGAGACAATTGCTGCGCCGCACCATTGCCGAGGCTCGCAATCTGGGAGCGCGGCGGCTCTATCTGGTGACGCATCATTCCCTGAAGAACGCGATTGGACTGTACGAGTCGGAAGGCTTTATGCACCTTCGCGCTGAAGATGCACCGCCTTCGCCGTACGCGCGCGCGACTGTTTTTATGGAGAAGTTCCTGTAATCGATCGAGCGCGACGTTCACGTTTATCCCAAGTCGAACAGCAGAATTTCTGCGTCGCTGACGGCGCCGATGCGCGCCGACGACTCATCCTCGATCGCCAGTCCGTCGCCGGTATGCAGCGTTTTGCCACTTGCAGTCACGTCGCCCGCGGCCACCTGTAGCCAGCCGTGGTTGCCGGTCAGCTTCTGTTTGAAGGTTGTGCCGGCGTCGAGTTTGCCCGCATAGACTTCCGCGTCGCTGCGAATCAAAAACGAGCCATCGCGGCCATCGCGCGAAGCGATCAAATGCAACCGGTTCGACTCATTCTCAACGGGGAAAACCTTCTGCTCGTATTTTGGATCGAGTCCCGTCCGGTTCGGCAGCAGCCAGATTTGCAGCATGTGCGTCGTTTCCGTCGCGGACGGATTAACCTCGCTGTGGCGGATGCCGGTGCCGGCCGACATGAACTGCACTTCTCCATGGCGGATCACTCCACCCGAGCCAAGTGAGTCCTGATGCCCCAACTCTCCGCTCAACACATACGACAGAATTTCCATGTCCCGATGCGGATGCGCGCCAAAGCCCCTGCCGGGCGCGATGAAATCCTCATTGATCACGCGCAGAGCGCGGAACCCCATGTGCGCCGGATCGTAATAATCGGCAAAGGAAAAAGTAAAATGAGTGTCCAGCCAGTCGTGGTTGGCGTGGCCGCGATCTTCGTTTAAACGAATATTCAGCATCGAAATACCTCCCACCTTCCGGTTCTTTAGATGGAGGAGGGCCGGGAAAGATTCATCCGATCCTTATGAAGGCGGGAAGACGCAAACGAGCCAACATGCAAGGGCACAACGCACACGCAACGGTTCCGCCGGGGGCAACGAAACCGTTGCGCCATCCTGCCGCAAGCGGTTGAAACAGCGCTCTCCAGGGTTACACGTGGACCGGAGTCGCTACCGCGGGCTTCGCCGCATCGTTTCCCTTGGGCTCTGAAGCCGCCGGCTTGCGAATGTCGATGCCGCCCTTGAAGTAAGCTCCATCCTCAATGCTGATGCGCTGCGCTACCACATCGCCGGTCAAGGAACCCTCGTTGCGGATGTCGACGCGGTCGCTGGCATTGATATTGCCGTTGACCTTGCCAAGGACCACCACTTCGCGGGCGGAGATGTTGGCGGCGACGTGGCCATTGCGGCCCACCACGACGCGATTTCCGGGCAGGTTGACGGAGCCTTCCACGTGACCGTCAATGTACAGCATCTCGCTGCCAGTGATTTCGCCCTTGATGGTGAGGGACTTGCCAATGGTCGCCTGTTCGCTGGTGGAGCTGGAAGGGGTTGGGTTGGGACGCTGCGCCACTGGCTCTGGACTAAGCGGGGCAAGCGTTTGCGGACGGATCGGGTCCGAAGGAGAAGTGGGGCTGGTGCCGGGCTGGTTCGGTTTCCACATCGCGTTCATAAATCCTTTCTATTGTTGCATTCTTCCGTCTGCCAACGCACCATCGATCGTCCCAGGCATCATTCTTTGCAGAGCGGGTCTTCGGTTTAAATTGGAATCTCGCGGGGGAATGGCTACCCGGGCGAGCCGCACAGTCCTGTCGAGTGACTCAATTTTACCGGCAGGAACGCAAAATAGGGAATCATTCCTACGAGAATTTGCATTCTTCGCCGGCAGGGTAACATCATGGTCAATGCCTTTCCCTTTGCTTCCGGAGGCTTAGGCGGTTGCAATCCCGAGGCTGCACGCATGACAGACAAAGAACTTTTCGACCGCATTTCCCGTTCCCCAGGACAGCGCGCCGGTTATAAGCAACTGGTCCGGGAGCTGGGTCTGGGCGGCGGGCGGGAGCGTCGGCTGTTGCTGGAACAACTGGATCGCCTGACCGCCAGCGGCCAACTGATGAAAATCGACCGTGAGTTCTGGGCCGTGGCTGCGGCGGCCCGTAAGCGCAACAACTGGGTCAGCGGGCGTCTGGATCTGCACCGGGATGGCTATGGGTTCGTTCGCCCGGACACCCGGGAAAAAACCGGGGAAGAGGACATCTTTATCCCTCCAGACAGCATGGAAAGCGCCATGCAGGGCGATTTGGTGCTGGTGGAACCGCTGCCGTCGCGTGGAGACGGCCGCCGGTCAGGGCGGATTCTGCGAGTGCTGGAGCGCCACAATCCTACCGTGGTGGGCATCTTTCACTATGCCAACGGAAGGCGCGCGCAGCGTGGCGAACGCATGCCCGGCAATTTTGTGACGCCCTTGAACGCGCGCATCAGCGAAGCGATCCTGGTGCCATTTGGTGCGGAGATTCCAGAGCATGCAGCGACGCTAGATCGCGTTTTGGGTGCGGAGGCGGCGCTCGAGCAAGAGAAGTATGAGGACCTCGAAGGTCTGGTCGTCGATGTCGCCATCACGGACTGGCCGACAGCAACGCGGCCGGCGCGCGGCCGGGTAATTGAAGTCCTTGGCGACCGGGACGCCTTCGGGGTGGATGTTGAAATCTTGATTCGCAAACACTATTTGCCGCACATTTTTCCGGACCGAGTGTTGCAGGAGGCTCGCGCCGTCGCTGTGCGGCCCACCAGCGACCAAAAAAGCCGGGAGCAAAGCGGCCTCGCCCGACGCGATTTTCGCGACCTGCCGATCGTCACCATCGACGGCGAAACGGCCAAGGATTTCGACGATGCTGTGCTGGTTCGCGAGCTGGAAAACGGCGGTTATGAATTGCAGGTACACATCGCCGATGTCGCCCACTATGTTCGACCGGGTACAGCACTGGATCTGGAAGCGCGGCTGCGCGGCAATTCTGTATATTTTCCCGACCGCGCGATTCCAATGCTCCCCATGGAGCTGTCGACCGACGTATGCAGTCTGCGCCCGGATGAGGACCGGCTGGTGCTTTCCTGCGTGATGCAGCTCGGGCCGGATGGAGCCGTTCTCTCGTCCGAAATCTCAGAAGGCGTGATTCGCTCTGCTCGCCGCATGACCTACACCCAGGTCCACAACATTCTTCAGGGCGATCCACGGACGCGGGAAGAATTCGCGCCTCTGGTACCGGAGTTTGAGCGCATGTTTGCGCTGGCCCAAAAGATGAATGCGCGACGAGAACAGCGTGGATCGATCGACTTCGACTTGCCGGAGCCGGTGATCGAATTCGACGATCAGGGCCGGATGCGCGGCATTGTGCGGTCTGAGCGCACCTGGGCGAATCGTCTGATTGAAGAATTCATGCTGGCGGCCAACGAATGCGTGGCCAGTTGGATTGAGTCGATGGGCGTGCCCAGCATTTATCGCATCCACGAAAAACCGGACGCCAAGCGGGTGGCGAATTTTGAAGAAATCGCCGCGCATTTCGGGTATTCGCTCGGCATTGGAGCGCTGCCCGTCAAACGAGTGGAGTTGCGCGGAGACCGCCGGGACCGCATGCGCAGCGGCGGCGGCGACAAACGCATGCGCGAAATTCCCGAGGACATTCTGGTGACGCCGCAGATGTATCGGAAGCTGACCGAGCGGCTGGCGGGCAAACCCGAAGAGCGGATTCTCACCTACTTGATGCTGCGCTCGCTGAAGCAGGCGCGCTACAGCGAAAAGAACGAGGGCCACTTTGCGCTGGCGACGCCGAGTTACACGCATTTCACTTCGCCGATTCGCCGCTACGCCGATCTGATCGTACATCGCATTGCAAAGTCTCTCTTGGCAGCGGGCGTCGACGGCCGCAGGGAGATTCCGGCGGAGAGTCGGCGCAAGCAAGTCGTGGGTGCCCCATCCTCACCGCGTACTTCGCGGTTAGGGTGGGAAAGCAAAGTCCAGCTTCCGATCGAGGAGCAAGAGCTGGCCGCCATCGCGCAAGAGGTGAGCCAGTGCGAGCGCCGGGCAGCGGACGCGGAGCGTGAGCTGATTGAGTGGAAGAAAATCCGCTTCATGCAGGACAAAATCGGCGAGGAATTTTCCGGCATCATCCTCAACGTCACCAAGTACGGATTGTTTGTCGAACTGGATGACTTGTTCGTGGAGGGGCTGGTTCCGCTGGCAACGCTGCAAGGAGATCGCTACCGCTTCAATGAGAACAGTCGTCAAATCCTTGGTGGAAGCAGCGGCCATCGAATTTCGGTCGGTGACGCGGTGCGAGTGATTCTCGACCGCATCGATGCGGTGGAAAACAAGCTCCAGTTTGCCCTGGTAGAGCCGGCCTCAATGGGAGCCGCGAAAAAACTCTCCGAGCGCAAGCCGACGGAAAGGCCCAGCGGGAATCCAAGCAAAAAGAGGCAAACGAAACGGTCGCGAACGAAGTCAAAGAAGCGGCGATGACTCCAGGTTCACTCGCCAAGATTGCCATATCTATTTATGTGCTTCGGCGCGAAAGGGGATATCTGTCGGTGGTGAAACGAAATGTGTCGAGAATCGCTTGCCTATTGCTCTGCGTCGTTTCTTCTGTGGCAGCCACGGCGCAGGTTGGGATTTACGGAGAACTCAGCGCCGCCAAACTCAATGTGCCGAACACGAACTGGATCTACGGGCCGACGTTCGGCGGCTACCTCGATAAGGGCCATTTCTGGGTTTTCAGCTCCGGGGTGGACGCTCGCGTAGCGATTCTGGGAACAGGGGCAACGACGCTCGACAGCGGTCTGGTCGGGCCTCGCCTTGTGTTTCGCCCGCACGTCCTTCCCATCCAGCCGTACGCGGAAGCACTGATCGGCGCTGGTCATGCCGACTATGGGCAAGGCGTTGCCCACGTCAGCGCCACAAAATTCCAGTACCAGTTTCTTGGGGGGCTGGATTGGACGATCCTGCCCCGGATTGACTGGCGCACCATCGAATTCAGCTATGGAGGATTGTCCGGCCTGGGCAGCAGTTTCAATCCGAAAACCGTCAGCACGGGCATCGTCGTGCGATTGCCCTGAGACCATCGAGTCCCGGATGCAGCCTGCGGAGTGAACGCGATCCACGAGAGGGGGGGAAGGCGTGCATTGCGATGAAAAATGCGTACACGGCGCATCCGAAGATTGCCGCTCGGAGACTGCTTGCTCTGAGCGTTCTCCAGCGAAGCGCTACACCTGCACGTCGCCGGAATCGCCGGCAATCCCCAGGACCACTTTGATGTCCAGGCGTTTCTGGCCGCGATAGACGGTGACAGTGACGGTCTGGCCTGCCTGGTGGCCATTCATAATCTCCGCAATGTCCTGATCGTTGGTCACCTGATCGCCGTCGATCGCGACAATCAAATCTCCGCCGATATAAATCGGCGTGTTGCCGAGGTACGCTAGTTGCGTTCCTCCACGGATTCCTGCACGGTCCGCCGGACCGCCTGGAACGGTACGCTCGACGAGGACGCCGGGGACAGGCGGCAATCCGATCTGGCTGGCGATGTCCGGGCCGATCGACACGTAGTGAGCGCCAAGCGTCGGCCGCAGGACCTTGCCGTAGCGGGCGAAGTCGTTCAATGCCGCTTTGGCGGCATCGATGGGAATGGCAAAGCCGATGCCGGCATTTTGATTGGCGCCGCCAGTGTCGATCATGGTATTCATGCCGATGACATCGCCCTGCGAATTGAGCAACGGGCCGCCGGAGTTGCCCGGATTGATGGCGGCGTCGGTTTGAATGGCGTCCGAGATCAAATTGCCCATAGGACCGCGGATCGAGCGGATGGAGCTGATGATGCCGCGCGTCATGGTTCCGCTGAGGCCGAAGGGATTGCCGATGGCGTAGACAAGCTGACCCACTTGCAGTCCGCGGGAGGTGGCCAGCGTGGCCGGTTGCAGGCCCGGCGCATCGATCTTGATCAGCGCCAGATCGTGGGCCTTGTCGGTCATCAGCACCTTGGCCTTGTACTGGCGTTTGTTGTAGAGCGTTACTTCCAGGGACTGCGCGTTCGATACCACGTGGAAATTGGTGAGAATGTCGCCATCCTGGTTCAGGATGAAGCCGGAGCCCTGGCCTTGCTCCGGCACCGCGCCGTAAAAGAAATCGAAGGTGACCATGCTGGAGGTGATATTCACCACCGAGGGCAGCGCTTTTTTGTAGACCGCGATGTTGTTCTGCTCGGTGGGCAACAGGGCCGGCGCCGCTTCAGCGGCGGTAATCTGCATGCCGCCGGGCAACGGTCCGCTGTTTGCCGTGGCTGAACTGCTGGCAGCGCGGGTAAACCATCCACGGTCGCCGCCGGTCGGAAAGGTGTGCGTTGTGACAAAGTAGAACCCGCCCAGAATGGCAACGGTCAAAATCAACAAGCGTGCTTTCATCGATCCAGTGCTCTCAGTCTTCGGTTGCCGAAACGTTGGCCTCGCAGGTCACGCCAACAGAATAGATGGAACCACTTTATAGATGGAATCAATTTTCCCTTACCGCGCATGTCTCTTTGGATTCAAATGCTGCATTTCGGTTGTTCCGCGTTTAACGCGCGACAGGCGTTGCTCCTTCATTTCTCAGCCGC
>JAJYVR010000102.1 GCA_021791935.1 Acidobacteriota bacterium | reverse complement strand
GTGGGTATCGCCGTTGGTGGCGATCACTTCAAAGATGCCGTCGTGCAACTTCAAGATCGAAATATCGAACGTGCCGCCACCCAGGTCATAGACAGCGACAATGCCATCTTTTTGGCGATCCAGGCCATAGGCGAGCGCCGCCGCGGTGGGCTCGTTGAGCAGGCGCAGCACTTCCAGGCCGGCGATTCGTCCAGCATCCTTGGTCGCCTGGCGTTGGGTATCGTTGAAGTATGCGGGGACCGTGATGACCGCTTTTTTGATGGCGACGCCGGGACCAAAAAAGCGCTCCGCATTTTGCTTAAGCTGGCGAAGAATATAGGCGGACACTTCCGGCGGGGTCAGTTCGCGCGCGCCTAATTTGATGCGAAGCACTTCGCCTTCGGCAAGGTCATCCGCCAGCCGGAACGGAAAAAACTTCAATTCGTCCTGAACATCGTCAACCCCGCGGCCCATCAAGCGCTTCACGGAATACACTGCGCGATCTGGAGTCTCCAGCAGGTTCTTCCGCGCGGCATTGCCGACGACAAAACGGTCATCCGCAGACAACGCCACCACTGAAGGCACCAAATTCGAACCGTCTTCGCCGGGGATCACCACCGGCTGATCGCCTTGCATAAAGGCGATCAGCGAGTTGGTCGTGCCCAGATCGATGCCTACTACTCGTTCATCCGCCATACTTCGTAGATTCCATTTCCAGAGTCGCTGTCGGCTTAGTTCTTCAGCGCCTCTTCCACGTCGCGCATCAGGTTGCGAATGTAACTGCGGCGATTGAGCAGGTCGACCATTCTTTGTTGAGCAGCTTGCTGCGTTGCTCCGTCATTTGCGCCTGCCGCGTGGTCCCACTGGCTCCATAGGGCATGCAAATCCTGTTCGGATGCGTTCAACTGTCGGTCGAAATTCTCTTTCGCCGCTTCCAGGCTTCCGCGAACTTCAGGATCGCCCGCTCCACCGGCCTTGGCCATGCGCATCTCTTCCAACTGCATGTTCAATTCGAAAACTTCTTCCAGCAGGTCTGGCGGGACCACTTGCGGTTTGGCCGTCCCGTTTTCAGCCGCTCGGTCGGAAGCATCGCGCGACTGTGCTTCCAGGCGAATCCCCACCAGGCCCAGCAGGTACTCCGTCCGAGCCAGCGGATCACGCAACGTGCGCCAGGCATCGTTCAACACGGAACTTTTCTCCAGGCTCCATCGTTGCTCCTCAGCACTGGCGCGCGCATACAAGTCTGGATGAAACTTCCGGCTGAGTCGATAGAACTGCTTTTCCAGCGCAGCCGTGTCCAACTGGAATCGGCGGGGCAGGCCGAAGAACGCAAAATAATCTGCCGGGGTGTAGGGCTGCAGCTTGCCGCAGTTGGCGCAAAACTGCGCGTCCGCGTCATTCTCGCTGTCGCACGACCAGCAAACCAATTTCTTCGGAGGTTCGGCTACGACTGTCATGCATTCTCTCTTGGCTGATTGAATATCCGAACCTCGCCCGCCATTCTCACGCCGCGATGTCGGCTTTCAACAGGCGACCCTGAGTTAGCCGGAGAAAGAAGACCCGCAGCCGCACGATTTGGCAGAATTCGGATTGATGAAGTTGAAGCCTTGGCGCATCAACGTTTCTTCATAGTCCAGGGTCATGCCGTTCAGATAAATAAAAGATTTTGGATCGACGAAAACGCGCACACCGTCGTAGTCGTAGACGCGGTCGCGCTCGCGCGGCTGGGTATCGAAGCGGATGTTGTAGCTGAGCCCGGAACAGCCGCCGCCCTGCACGCCGAGTCGCAAACCGCCTTGATCGGGAGCGATGTTCTCTTTCGCCATCGCTGCCCGAATCCGCTTCAGCGCGCGATCGGTGAGGTGAATTCCCTTTTGCGGCGAGTTGGGTGCGCTCCCGGTTCGTTGGCCCGACGAGGCTTCCGACTGGCCCGGCGTCTGACCTATCGTACTGATCGTGACTGGTTCCAACGCGCTCATCTCCCTCATCCTATCCGTGCCGAAGCGGGCCCTAATCCCCTGCCTGACCGCGCGCCGTCGACTTAGTTCGCCGCCACAGCGACCTGCGCCGAGGCCTGTTCGCCTGCACCGACGTTCTTCTTCTTCCAATCGCCGATGGCGGCGCGAATCGCATCTTCCGCCAGCACCGAACAGTGTATCTTCACCGGCGGCAAGGCCAGCTCTTTCACGATGTCGGTGTTCTTGATCTCCAGCGCTTCGTCCACCGTTTTGCCCTTCACCCACTCCGTTGCCAGCGAGGAAGAAGCGATCGCCGAACCGCACCCGAAGGTCTTGAACTTGGCGTCTTCGATGACGCGCGTCTCCGGATTCACTTTAATCTGAAGCCGCATCACGTCGCCGCATTCCGGTGCGCCAACCAGACCCGTGCCTACTGCGGTGCTGTTCTTGTCCATTTGGCCAACGTTGCGCGGATTGTTGTAGTGCTCAATTACCTTATCGCTGTATGCCATACTTCCTCCAAATACTGTGAACTTGAAAAACTTGTGCGCAGTCTTAATGCGCCTGCCACTGGACCTTCGTCAGATCGATGCCCTCTTTCGCCATCTCGTACAGCGGCGAAAGCTCACGCAATTTCTGCACCACGTCGATCACTTTGTCGGCAACGTAATCCACTTCGGCGGGTGTGTTGAACCGTCCCAGGCCGAAGCGAATAGAGCTATGCGCCACATCGTCTCCGAGCCCAAGCGCCTTCAATACATAGGATGGTTCCAGCGTCGCGGAGGTGCAGGCGGAGCCACTCGAAACCGCAATGTCGTTGATTCCCATCAGCAGCGATTCGCCCTCGACGTGTATAAAGCTCATGTTCAGATTCCCCGGCAGATGATGTTCCATGGAGCCGTTCACATGAATGAAGTCGAGGTTCGATTCGAGCTTTTCTCTCAGTCGATCGCGCATCGCCTTCAGCTTCGCCGCTTCCTCATCCATTTCCAGGCGGGAAATCTCACACGCCACGCCCAGCCCCACAATTCCCGGAACGTTCAACGTGCCGGAACGCATGCCGCGCTCGTGACCGCCGCCATCCATCTGCGCTGCAATCTGCACTCTTGGGTTGCGACGGCGAACATAGAGCGCGCCTACGCCCTTGGGTCCGTAAATCTTGTGACCCGACAGCGAAAGCACGTCAATATTCATCGCATTCACGTCGACAGGAATCTTTCCGACGGCCTGCACCGCATCGGTATGGAACAAGATGCCGCGCTCATGACACAGCTTGCCAATTTCTTCAATGGGTTGAATCACGCCAATTTCATTGTTCGCGGCCATAATGGTGACCAGGATCGTCTTGTCGTCGATGGCGCGCTTCAAATCGTCCATCTCAATCAAGCCATCGGCATTCACCGGCAGATACGTGACGCGGTAGCCGAGCTTCTCCATCCGCTTGCAGGTATCCAGCACCGCCTTGTGTTCCGTCACCTGGGTGACGATGTGGTTGCCGCGCTCGCGGTACATCTCGCCAATACCCTTGATCGCCAGATTGTCGCTCTCCGTAGCGCCGGAGGTGAAAATAATTTCCTTGGCCGTCGCGCCAATCAATTTGGCAATCTGTTCGCGGGCCAGGTCCACCGCCTTCTCCGCCTCCCAGCCAAAGGAGTGGTTGCGGCTGGCGGCGTTTCCAAACTTATTCGTGAAATACGGAAGCATCGCCTCCAGTACGCGCGGATCGAGCGGCGTGGTGGCGTGGTTATCCATGTAGATCGGCAGCTTCACTCCGGCGGGCAATTTCGGTTCGCTTAAAACGGTACTCATCGATGCTCCTCTGTTCGACAAAAAACTTTGTAGTACTTCTTCCACCGCTACGCGCGAGACATGTTGCGACCTAGCATCACTAACGGACCGGCTTGCACACTGCGCGCATATCCTGAGACTCCCAATTTAGATTCGTCGCAGAGATCGGAGATGCGCATATCGTTCAACAAATCGCGGATGGTGTCGTTCAGCTTCCGCAGCGGCTCTTTCACAATGCAGGAACTGAGCAGATCGCAGTCGCCATGACTGGTGGTGCAGGACGCGATGAACAGCGGCCCCTCGATCGAATGAATCACCTCGAATGCGGTAATTTCGCTCGCCGGCCGAGCCAAAGAATAACCGCCGTGCAGTCCGGCGTGCGAAATCACAAGACCGGAACGCGCTAACGTCTGCAAAATTTTGGCGAGCAACGGCGGCGGAATGCGATACGCCTCCGCCATGTCCTTGGCGCTCTGCGTCGGATTGCCGGGATGCTCGGCAAGGTGCTTCAACGCGATCAGCGCATAGTCCGACTTTTTGGTGAGACGCAGCATGAATTTCCAACCCGTGATCGACAAACTGCAGCCGAAAAATCGCCCAAACTGCGGACATTTCCCTCGACAGATTCATTATAGGACTCATTCAGTCCGAGTTGCAAGCGCAACTTCTGCGCGGGATTCGACCCGTGTCCACAAACGCTTCCACGAGAAATCTCCGGTCAATCCGCCCAAATTCCTAACAGTCTGCGCAGCGGCAGAACCTGACCCAGATGGTAGGCACTGTGATCGAGGCAACCCCGCGCCTGGCGCAGAATCGTGCGGCCATCGCGCCCAGGGATCGGCGAAAACAGGTCGGTGGAAAAGTCGAGAATGAGCGCTTCAAATTCCCGCATGGCGACGTGGTATCCCACCAGATTTTCTTCCCAGACGGCGGCATCGGCAACTGCATGTTCATCCTGCCAAAAACCTTCGGGCACCGAAGGTTCGCCGTATCCGGGAATCCTGCAAGCATCCAGAAAGTCAACAACGCACAATCGCAGATGCACCAACAGTCGCCACAGCGTGAACGACTGTCCTTCTGGCTTCGTGTTGCGCAGGTTGGCGGGAATATCACCGAAAATCTTCTCGAACGTGGCATGCACGCGTTCATCATGGAAAGATGCAACTAGCTGCTGGCGAATCACAGCTTCCACGTCTGCCTGGTTGGCGTGCGAGGATTCAGACGAAAGAGTCATGATGCCTGATATTCCATCAGAAGAACGCAAAACAGCCAAACGTCAATATCGATCGAACGAAGACCGCAAACAAGACTTCATCCAGCTACGCGCGGAACAATCTAGACGCCTCACCGGATGGTTCCCACTTGTCCCAAGATGTTCCAGACATTGTGAATTCGCGCAAATCTGTAAATTTTCTTTTGACAAACGACCTGCACATACGGGACACTGGCGCAATCGGGACACTCCCGCATCGAAACCATTTGCCATGGAAGCCTGCAAGCACCCACGCGTGCGCGTACTGACCCGCGAAGAAGACGCTGAATTTGTGGAATGTCTGGAATGCGGCGAGGTCTTCGACTCGCATGAATTCACCGACATGGACATTGAAGAGAAAAGCCTGAAGAACATCGAGCAGTCGGAAGAATGACCGGCCAGCCATTGCAAGCTGATCCGCAAAGGGCCGTGCCCTGCAACGAACCTGAAATGTGCGCGACGCACCGGCCACGATCCTGCCGCCCACAACGGCCAGAATAATCTCTGCTAACCGCGCACGCCCGCTTCGGTTTCCACCGGAGAGCCCAGTCTGCGGCCGCTGCGCCACAGATAATGAAACCCGGAAAGCACCGTCAGCCACAGTGTCGCTTCCAGCGCCGCGTGTCGCGTCCGTAGCACCCAAAATGCGGGATGCGTCTGGGCCAGCACCACGGAGCAGACGGCGAGAATCTGGGCCACTGTGTTTGCCTTGCCCAGCCAACTGGGATGAAAATCGCGCGTGCCTGTGGTCGCGTACAACAGAGCCGAGATGATCACGATGCCCACGTCCCGGCTGAAGACCATGACGGTGACCCGCAGGGAGACCAGGCCGACATGCGTCAGGACCAGAAAAAGCGTGCTCAACAGCAGCTTGTCTGCGATGGGGTCCAGATAGGAGCCGAGCTCGGTACGCTGGCGAAAGATGCGGGCCAGGGCGCCGTCCAGCCCGTCACTGACGCCGGCAACCACCATCAAAATAAACGCGCGATGGTAATGGGCATCCAAAATGGCGAGAACAAGAAACGGCACGATGGATAGCCGAAGCAACGTGAGCTGGTTCGGTAATGCGCGTAATTGGCGAAGCGCGAGAATGAGGATGTCCTGATTTATCCTAACGCAACCTGCGAAATCGCAGGCCGCCGGTTGCCCGCGCCCCTCGCCGGCATTAGAATCGACAGAGCGCTTGTAGGCGCGTAGCTCAGTTGGTTAGAGCGCTGCCTTGACACGGTAGAGGTCAGGAGTTCGAGTCTCCTCGTGCCTACCATATCCTTCAAATACTTACACCCTTTCGATTCTCGAAAAGGGCACATAATGGGCACAGAGAGGGCACAAAACCCCCAGAGCTGCACCTTATTTTTCATTGGACTACCACCTTTTCCCTGTCGCGCGAGAACAGCACATCGACCACTCTGCTCTGCGCCTCACGCTTTCTTTCCATGCGGGCATGCGTATAGACCTCCATCGTCGTGCTGATCTTCGCGTGCCGCATCAGCTCCTGCACAACCTTCACATCGTTGCCGTATTCCGAGAGCAACGAACTGTAGGTGTGCCGGAAGGTATGCCAGCCGATCCGCTTGGTGATCCCAGCTCTCTTCGCAGCAGGCTGTAAGACCTTCTGCAAAGAAACATTGGCCCAGATCGGCATTTTGCCGAAGAGACGATCACTGGCGAAGAGCCAATCCGCAGCGGACGCGTACATGGTAATTGCCCGCCAGGATTGGATCTCCGCCAGTGTCAATGCATCGAGCGGC
The DNA here is from genome assembly GCA_021791935.1 of Acidobacteriota bacterium. Classification (GTDB taxonomy): domain Bacteria; phylum Acidobacteriota; class Terriglobia; order Terriglobales; family Acidobacteriaceae; genus JAKAAZ01. Next base: position 4,561 of record JAJYVR010000102.1, on the reverse strand, counting down.
ACCGGTTGCTGGGAGACTTCCGTTTTGCAACGTCCGATGGAACCATCGACCACAGAACGGAGAACATTGGCTTGGCCCTTCCTGAAGTCGATGTCCTCCCACTTGAGGCCGAGGGTCTCACTGATGCGCAACCCGGTTGTGGCACAGACCGTTCCCATGGCCCGCTCCCGGTCTGGCAATTGACCGAAGAGGGCCATGAACTCCTGTGCGGTTAATGTTTCTGGAGTGCGTTGCCGCTTGCTGCTCACCCGGACCATCGCAACCGGGTTTTCCTGCTGCCCGATCCATCCCCAGCGAATGCCGTGCCGAAAGAGCGCACTCATTTGGTTGCGGATTTTGGCGCGGCTCCCCGGCGCGAGTTTCAGACAGCCCAGCCACTCTTCGATCTCCACACTGGAGAAATCTCGAAGTTCGTAGCCACCCCACCTTGGAACAATATGGTTCTTCAAGTTGGACTCGTAGACCTTCTTGGTCTTCTTCGTCTTGCGCTCGTGGTTGTCCTTCGGCAACTCCTTCGAACGGTAGTGCTCGACGAGTGCCGAAAAGGTTTTGGGTCCGGCCTGCCGCTGAAAGCCTTGCCGGTTGATCGTCAGCTTCCGTGTTTCGATCGCTTCCGAGGCCAGCGCTTTCGTGGGATACTGCTTCACCGTACCGATGACTTGTTTCCGCAAACGGCGCTCACCGTGTTCATCGGTTTCGCGCCAGCGATAGACCCAGACAGCAGGTCCATTCTTGCGGGGCAACGACTTCAAACTTCCATTTTGATACCTTGGTCTGCTCAAGAAATCCTCCTTGAACAAGACCTCAGCCGCTGGGCTGAGTGTACCTCTGTCTGCATCCAGTGTTCGAGTTCGGAGATGCGGAATTTCCATACCTTCCGCATTCCATGTCCCACGGGATGACCGGGCGCTACACCCTTCCGCGCCAAATCCAGAAGCGTCTTGCGAGGCATGGCAACAAACGCGGCTGCACGTTCTGCATCCACAAAAGGCTCGGCTGCCGGATAGATAGGAAGCGATGGCTCGTGCATAACGCACCTCGAATTCAAAAACGCCCATTCAGGCCGTTCTCAAAATTGAAGGTAGTGCGGAATTCAGTGCGGGAGGTATGCAAAATCTGTCATAGGTATGCAAAAACAGCATAGCCACGGTTTATCTGCTTTAGGAACTGCACCATAGCGGAGCCAGTGTTTCGTGGACGATGGGAAATCGGCTGATTTTCACCGAGGATTGCAGCTTGCGGTGGGGCTGATCTCTTTGTCCTGCGTGTTCTCTCAGACACCGCGAGAGAAGTGCAGGCCGCGCCCGGCAACGGGGAGATTCTGCTTCGTTCGCCACGGCGAACGCCCTTGCGGGTTTCGGTTCCTCCTGAAGGCCGCCTCCGAAAAAGCATCTCCCCGCCTTGGGAGCGGCCATCTCTCGCGCCCTCCGGGAGTGTGCCCTGCGAGACCACTCCGGGAGCACAAAGGAGATCGAAATCATGCAAGCCACAAATGCCATCCAAAATCAGCCGCAAACCATCGACACTATCGTCCACGGCAACTGCATCGACGTGATGCAACAGATGTCCGCGCAGAGCGTCGATTTCATCCTGACCGATCCGCCGTATCTGGTGAACTACCGCGACCGCAATGGCCGCACGCTTCAGAACGATTGCGACGCCAACTGGCTCAAGCCCGCGATGGCAGCGGCATATCGCGTGCTGAAGCAGAATCGCCTGATGGTCTGTTTCTACGGTTGGCCGCGCGCCGATCATTTCCTCGATGCGTGGCGTAGCGCGGGGTTCCGTCCGGTGGGGCACTTCGTATTTCGCAAGAGTTACACGTCGAGCGCGAAGTTTATGAAGTGTCAGCATGAGCAGGCATATCTGCTGGCGAAAGGTAGACCACCGTTGCCGAAGAATCCGCTACCGGATGTGCAGCGGCTTTTCTACACTGGCAACGCGCTCCATCCCACGCAGAAAGCGGTGGTCTCGCTGGCACCTCTGGTTCGCACATTCACGCTGCCGGGTGAGTTGGTGCTCGATGCTTTTTGTGGGTCGGCATCGACGTGCGCGGCGGCCTTGCTGACAGGACGCAGATACGTTGGCATCGAGATGGATGAAGGCTATTTCCGCGCTGCCGCTGGACGCATGGCCAGGACCCGCGAGAGGATGGCCGCGAAGCGGCCTTCCCCGCAATCGCGGACTGACTTTGCCGTTTTTAACGCATAATGTTACCGTCCCAGCGCGCTGCAAGGAATTCCTTCTTCGCACGCGAGCGCAGGCAATGGTGCCAGTGCGCAAAGCATCCGCTTGCCGCGCGCCGATGGTTGATTTCCCTCCGCATACGCACGTAAAATGGTGCTGCACAGAAAAGGATGCTCGTATGAAGGCCAATATCACCCTGAAGATCGAAGCGGACCTCCTGCGGGAAGCGCGTATCCTCGCCGCCGAGGAAGGCACCTCCATCAGCGCCCTGCTGGCAGTCCGTCTGGAACAGGCCGTGCGCGAGCGCAAAGGGTACAACCAGGCGCGCAGGCGCGCGATGGCCCGCCTGCGGAGAGGCTTTGACCTGAGATGGACGCCTCCTCGCTCACGGGATGAACTGCATGAGCGATAAATGTTTTGTCGATACCAATATTCTGGTGTATGCGCATGACCGTTCCGCCGGCGTGAAACATCAGCGCGCTCAATCGCTGCTGGAAGATCTCTGGAATTCCGGCCAGGGCGTTTTGAGTACGCAGGTCCTACAGGAACTCTGTATCAACCTTCGCCGCAAAGTCAGCCATCCCTTGCCGCTGGCTGAGGTCCGCCAACTGATACGCGATTACTCCACCTGGGAGGTTGTCACCAATACTCCCGAGTCTGTTCTTCAGGCGCTGGATATCGAGGCTCGTTATAAGACCTCCTTCTGGGACGCGCTGATCCTTCACGCCGCCGGTAGTTCAGGAGCATCGGTCCTCTATTCCGAAGATCTGGCAGCGGGGCAGAGCTACGGAGCGATTCAAGTGGTGAACCCATTGCTCGGTCCCGTCCCTTTGTAAAGAGAGCGCCCGTTCCTTCGATGGATCTGGCCGGGTTACATTCCGCAACCGATCCAGGCGAAGCTGTTTCTGCTCCACAGATTTCCCCTGAATAGCAACTCATCATAACCATTCCCTGGGCATTCCTGCGGCGGCCCGATTGTCTGTGGAATGCCCATCTCTGCACCTTCCCTGAAGGTGTTTCCATAATCATAACTCAATACATCTTGTCAATAGCCGAGCTATGCGTTTTTTGCATACCTCGTGCAGAAATAGCATTGGACGCTCTTCCGATTCGGCTCTACCTTCGCCAACAGATCGGCTCCAGAAAACGGCAGCCGCTTCGAGTTTTTTGAAAAAAAGGAGTCCTTTCCATGCCTTCGATCACTCGTTTCTCGCAACGCAATCCGCGCCTGCGCAGGCTGGCGCGTTCCCTCAGTCCAGTTGCCATGCTTCTGCTGGCCCTTCCCGCCTATGCCCAGGCGGGCGGCGGCAGTCCGTGGGAGAACGCAGTCGGCATCCTCGAACAGGCATTCACCGGGCCGATTGCCACCGGGCTTTCTCTGGTGGCAATCGTGGTAGGCGGCCTGATGTTCGCTTACGGCGAGGGCCAATCGAAACGCATGTTGGCCGGGATTGTCTTCGGCATCGGCATGGCCATCGGCGCGGTCAACTTCATGGCCTGGCTTTTCCCGTAGAAACCACCAATACCAGCATCATGAGCGGAAAGGGGGTTGCGAATGGCGGCGGGCAGTTCACGGCAGAACAAAGTGCATAAAGTGATGAACCGCCCGCTGACCATTCTGGGCGCGGAGCGGCGGTTGTTCTTTGTTGCGCTGATGGCAGGCGGGGCCGTCTTCTCGCTGATGCATTCGCTATTGGGAGGCATCCTGCTGTTCGTCGTCGGTGTCGTCATCGCCCGCATAGCCACGAAACACGATGTCGAAATCCTGCGCGTGCTTTTCAACTCCGGGAAGTTTCACAGACGCTACGACCCCACGCAGTGGGAGCCAACGGAAGTACAGATCAGGACACGCCATGTTCAGGATTGATGCCATCACGAAGGATTGGAAGGAAGCCGGGGCGTGCATGGCGCAGGTGAACCTGTACGGCTTCTGGGACGAGCACTGTTTTCTGACGAAATCGGGCGACCTCGGCTGCGCCCTGAAGATCGACGGCATCGATGCCGAAAGTCTCGATCATGCTGGGCGAGACTATGTGGTGAAACGACTGGAGGCGGCGCTGCGCTCGCTCGATGAAAAGACGCGGCTGTACCAGGTTCTCTTCCGCCACAACCGCCCGGAGATACCGCACGCGGAATACACGAACCCGCTGGTCCGCGCGGCGGTGGAGCAACGCGCTGATTTTCTCGCAGCGAAGGCAGACCGGCTGTATTCCGTCGAGATTTTCTGGATCGTGATGGTCGATGGCAGCTATACAAAGACTGGGTTGCTGCACGCGCTGTCGCAGTTGCCACAACATCCACGCTCGTCCCTGCGGGATTTGCGCGCGCTGTTTTCGAGCAATAGAGAACGCACCTTGTTGTATGCGCAGATCGA
>JAJYVR010000101.1 GCA_021791935.1 Acidobacteriota bacterium | reverse complement strand
GAAGAAATTGTCATCCCGGCCGGCGGCAACTCGCTCTGCGAGTTGCCAAAGTGGAGGGACCTGCTTTTGCTCCCTGCTCCCTTTTAACCCAATCGAAACCCCCATCCTTCGCGCTTTTTGCGAAGGGTGGGACATAAAAATCCGTACCGCCTCGACACCGTCTACCCGATCGAAATCGGCTCGCCCCGTTGCCTGCGGTTCAGGTTCGCTTCAAAAATGACGCGCGAGACAAACACCGCGGTAAACAGGTTCGCCAGCAAACCGAACGTCAGCGTGACCGCGAATCCCTTCACTGGCCCGGTCCCAAACAGGAACAAAATCGCCGCCGAAACGATCGTTGTCACGTGGGTATCGATAATGGTCTGGAAGGCGTGCGCAAACCCTTGATCGACGGCCGCCGCGGGCGACTTGCCGGCCCGCAGTTCCTCTCGTATTCGCTCGAAGATCAGCACGTTGGAATCGACGCCCATACCGATCGTCAGGATCACTCCGGCAATGCCCGGCAAGGTCAGCGTCGCATTCGCATATCCCATAAACCCCAGCAGGATCACCAGGTTCAATATCAAGGCCAGGTCCGCGTTGATGCCCGCGCCATGGTAATAGAACAGCATAAAGATCAGCACCGCCAGCAGGCCGCCGATCGCCGCCTCCACGCCGTGGCGAATCGAGTCCGCGCCCAGCGAGGGCCCAATCGTCCGCTCCTCCAGAAAGTGAATCGAGGCGGGCAGCGCGCCGGTCCGCAGCATCAGCGATAAATTCTGCGCTTCTTCCTTGGTAATGCCGCCGCCGGAAATCTGTCCCTGGTCGCGGATCGCGCCTTGGATCGTCGCCACTTCTCGCACCGTATTGTCCAGCACGATGGCCATGCTTTTGCCAATGTTCGCGCTGGTGTACTTGTAGAAATTGTTGCCGCCGGAGGTGGTCAGGGTAAAGCTGACATCGGGGCGTCCATTCACGTCCGTCGAGGGCTGGGCATCGCGGAACTCAGTTCCCGACACAATCGGGATTCTGTTCAGCAGGTAATACTGCCCCACCCCGCCCGCGCCGCCATCGAATTTCAGCAGCTCGGAATTCGGCGGCAATGTCCCGGCATTGGCCTGCAACGCGCTCGACTCGTCCGGATAGGGACCGCCCAGCACTTCATGGATCTCCAACCGCGCCGTCGACTGGATCACGTCCTTCACCCGGCCTGGATCGTCAATGCCCGGCAGTTCCACCAGGATCTCATTCGTGCCCGGCCCGTAGATTTCCACCAGCGGCTCGCTCACGCCCAGGCGATCGATGCGCTCATAGATGGTCTCTCGCGATTGCTCCAGCGCCCGCGTCTCGATATCGCGCAACACCGACGGCTTCATCGTCAGCGTGTAGGAGTTGTCGGCCCCCGACTGAATGTCGTACTGGGTGGCGAACTGGTCTTCCAGCGCCGAACGCACCGCGTTGTCCTTGTCGATCGGCACGCCGGTCACGCGAATCACCCCCGGCTGCCCTTTCGGATCGGGCTTGGTTGCGGTCGCCCCGGTCGCGCCGGCGGTCTGCAGGTCCGTCAGGATGCGCGATAGGTCCGTGTCGCTGCTGGAGCCGACGGCCTCCGCCACCATCACCTGCAAAATCAGGTGGGTGCCGCCGCTTAAATCCAATCCAAGATGGATGCGGTCCGTGATCGACTGCTTCACCGCCGCCGGACTGAACCCGCTGGGAATGCCAATGATGCCGCCGACAAACACCAGCAGAATGGCCAGGATAAGGACTGTTTTTTGAGTGAGGTTCTTACGCATTTGGGTCTACAGGGGCGGTACGGAATTGTGTGCAAATGGTGCCGATCGTGCGTTTCATGACTTGGCTTCATCCTCGGCGGTGGTAACGCTGGCAATGGCGGATTTGACGACTTCCAGCTTGATATTGTCCGGCGCGACGCGGATTTGCACCACGTCGTCCTTGACGGAAAGAATCACGCCTCGAATGCCGCCCGTCGTCGTCACGCGGTCGCCCGACTTCAGCTTCGACAGCATCTCCTGCCAGGTCTTCTGCCGCCGCTGGCCAGGGCGGATCATGAACATATAGAAGACGACAAAAATAAGGATGAAGGGCGCGAACGTGGTCAGGCTTTGCAGCGGGTTTGCGGCGAACGACACAAGGCTTGCCATAATGAACGATCATTCCTTAAAAACTGTTTGTCATTCTGAAAAAGTGTTCGTCATTCTGAGCGTAGCGAAGAATCCATGCATTGGCTTTCCTCCGCAACACAGAGATCCTTCGCCGGGTGCCCCATCCTTGCGAAGCAAGGGTGGGAATGCGCGATGCCCTTGGAAGATTTCTCATCCGACCCTTCGCGTTACATAAGGGCGCGGCGCCCGCTTGTTCCAAGTCCAATATTTCCCTGAATCTTCTAGCTTACATCATGTTGGCGGGCGCGTCCCCGCGTTCGCGCCACCAGGTCGTCCAGCGCGCCTAGGGAAATAGCATCGCGTACCGACCGCATCGTGTCAAGGTAGGCATACAGGTTGTGGATGCTGTTCAGCGCCCCGCCCAGCGGCTCCTTCGCCATCGCCAGGTGCCGCAGATACGCCCGCGTATAGCGCCCGCACACCATGCACCCGCACGCCGGATCCGGCGGATCCTGGTCCTCCGCATATTGCTGGTTCTTGATGTTCATTCGGCCTTCGCTGGTAAACAGCAGCCCGTGCCGCGCCGCCCGCGTCGGCAGCACGCAATCCATCATGTCCACGCCCATCGCCGCATATTCCACAATCTCATCCGGATAGCCCACGCCCATCACGTAGCGCGGCCTGTCCGCCGGCAGCAGCGGCAGCGTGGACGCAATCGCCGCCCGCGTATGTTCTCGCGGCTCGCCCACGCTCAACCCGCCGATGGCATAGCCCGGCAGGTCCAGTTCCACCAATCGCTCGGCGGACTCGCGCCGCAGGTCCTCATACATTCCGCCCTGCACAATGCCAAACAGACTGGGCGTCCTGCCGTTGAATTCCGCAAACCAGGGAACTTCCTCCGCATGGGCATAAAAATAATCGCGGCTGCGGCGCGCCCAGCGCAGCGTCAGGTCCAGCGAGCTTCGCGCCCGTTCCCGCGTCGCCGGATATTCCGTGCACTCATCGAAGACCATGGCAATGTCCGCGCCCAGCGCAAGCTGCACCTCCATCGAATGCTCCGGCGAAAAGAAATGCGACGACCCATCGATGTGCGAGCGAAACTCCACGCCCTCTTCCGTCACCTTGCGCAGATGGTTCAGGCTGAACACCTGAAAGCCGCCAGAATCCGTCAGGATGGGATGCGGCCAGCTCATGAATTTGTGCAGCCCGCCCAGGCGGCGAATCCGCTCATGTCCCGGCCGCAGATACAGGTGATACGTATTGCCCAGCAGGATCTGCGTGTTCACCTGTTCCAGCACATTCTGCGGCACCGCCTTCACCGTGGCCGCCGTGCCCACCGGCATAAACACCGGTGTTTCCACCACGCCGTGCGGCAGCGTCATCGTCCCCCGCCGCGCCGTGCCATGTGTGGAGTGAATGCTAAAGGATAGCGACATGCTTCCTGCATTGTATGGGGAGCGCATCGCTACAGAAGCATTCGTCGAAGCTCCTGAGGCAATCGCCCGGCACGTTACACTGTGCGCTATGGAAGACATGGCCTACATAACACCGCCGCAAGCATTGGGCCTGCTGATCGAAAAGACGCAGGAGATTGGCTTCAGCATGGCCTCTGAACCGCGGACCGGGGCCTTGCTCCGGACCCTCGCAGCGTCAAAGCCTGCGGGCAAATTCCTCGAACTGGGAACAGGGACTGGCCTCGCGACAGCGTGGCTATTGGATGGGATGGACGCCGACTCGCAGCTCATCAGCGTCGACACGGATGCGGCCGTGCAGCAGGTTGCCCAGGAATTTCTTGCCGGCGATGCGCGTCTCACGCTGGTCACCCAGGACGGCGCCGCATTCCTTCGCAATCGGCAACCCAGCACCTTCGATTTCGTCTTCGCCGATGCAATGCCGGGGAAATATGAAGCGCTCGATGACGCCTTGTCCGTGGTGAAGCGCGGAGGGTTTTACATCGTGGACGACATGTTGCCCCAGCCCAACTGGCCGGAAGGTCACGCCGCAAAAATTCCAGCCTTCATCGCGGACCTCAAGGCGCGAGGCACGTTTGAGATTTGCCCGTTGACCTGGGCCACCGGCGTGATCGTCGCTGTCAAAAAGTGAATTGTCCGGGATCCCCCAGCCCCACTCTTCCGGCATGGCGGAACGCCGCGCCATGCTATGGCTGGTCGTTATCGACATACGATTTGCAAATGGTATGACTCATCGGTCCGCTGATTTCCGCGCCGGTCACCGTGTACCTGGGCTGCCCGTCCAACTGCTGGATGGCCGAGATAAACGAACCTTCCGAATCCTCGCCCCCGATCGGCGGCGCCACGAAGCTGATGGGCCCTTTCCCATGGTCCAATTGGACGAAGGTGGTGCCGTTTTGAACGTCGAAAAACTCGCGATGGCGCCGTTCCGAGTAGAAGATCGAATACACCCTGCCCGCGAAGCGATTCGCGCCCGAGGTCGCCACGACATAAAGAACTCTTTTCCCCGGATACGACTCCGCATCCACCCAGGACCCCAGGCTGAGCGATGAGTTTGCCGCGGCGGGGAGCTGCTTCTTCGACGCCAGACAGGTCGCCGCATGCAACAACAGTGGAGGCGCCTGCTGCTGCGCGCAGGCCGCGCCGCCCTGCCATCCCAACAAGATAAGTGCCACCCAAGCGTTTCTCAAGACGCATACCCCCCGGTCGCTGTCAGTGTACCTGAATGTAGGGGATCGCAATGGCCTGAAACCCGAGCGAGGGTGGCCCATCGTCCTTCGCCCATTTGCGAAGGGTTAGGATGAGAATTTCCGCGCCCAAAAAATATGGCCCGGACGCGCCGCGAACATGGCGGCCCGCCTGGGCTACCGGCGAGCGCGAAAATTGCCGCCGCGCCCGCGTCGCACTACGATCCGCTCACCCTGGACGAAGAACTGCTCTCCGGCGCGATCGCCAGTTGGAGTTGCGTGCCCTGGCTCAACTTGATGTTGTCTTTCGTGCTGAGAAAGGTGCCGGATACGTCGCTCTGCACCGCGCTCTTCATAGTAACGTTGCCCAATGGGCCGGGGTTCTGAATCACACTCCGGTCGCTGGGAATCAAACGCGGCTGGATCGGCAAGTACGAGCCGAGACCGCCCGAAGAGTAGACTACGGCCGGCGGATACGCGCCCAGCAGCGTCGCCTTGATGGGAATTTCCCGGCCATCCTTGAGCCGCGCCTCATTGAACACGATGCTGATTTCCGATTTGCTCCCGCTTCCATTCCCCGGCTGCACTTGCTCCACGGTGCCCACCAGCATCGTGCCTTTCGGCAGATCCATTGTCCCCGCGGTTGTCACGTTGGCGGTCAGCTTTGCCGTCACCGTTTGTCCCTGCCGGGACGACTTTGTATTCAGCCCTTGCGTCAGTTCCGCATTGGCGCTGACCAGTTTTAAATGCTGCGGCTGGGCCTGCATCGACGCATACATCGGGGCTGAGATCAGAACAGCCGCAATTCCCACAGCATAAAATCGAAGGTGGTTCATTTTCATTGCACGACTCCTGAGGATGGATTTGCCTTTGACTCGGCATCGTTCGAGGCCCTTGCCGCAGATGACTCGCTCACCCGCTCGCAGTCGCCTCCCTGTTTAATAGACGATGGCAAGCCCGCAATGTCGCAATGTCCCCGCACGGTCGTTCGCAGCCGAGGGAAGTGAATGATCGCCTTTCCCGCCGCAGCTAGACAACAGAAACGCTAGCTGAATAACGGGTAGAGGACGATTCGCTTTCGCGTTTCGCTGCGCTTTCCGGCGGCTTGCCCTTCGCGGATAGATCGGCTGCGCCCCCGATCCGGAGGTTGATTTGTGAAACTTCGGGAGGCACTGCGAGTGCGCCGGGCTCCAGGTTCAGGCCCGCAGAAAGATACATACGTTTCAACACTTCGTGCGTCCAAGCTGTTGGAGACAATTGAAGTCGATGAACGGCGGCGGCGTCCGCTGCTGCTGGCCTGCTTCACTGCCGCCCGCAATTGTGCAGATAGTAGATCGGTGCAGCGGCAAAGGCTGCGCGGCCCACTTCAACGCCCCCAGGCGCGGATTCGGCGAATCGTTCCATCGGTGCGTGTACCGGCGATTGGGGTCGCGTGCTTGTTCTTAACAGCGTTATATCTTCGTAGACCGTTTTTGATCGGTGGCGGGTCCATGCGCCTCGCCGTCAGCTTGAACCGTGTCGTGCGCCTGCGTGATCCAGACGCGTCTCTCCCGGCACACACCGTACGGGCATTACAATTTCGGAAGTATGTCTTAAAGGCGAGGTATTGCTCTACGATGAGGCTCTGGAAACTTTTTCCATTCTTGCTCCTGCTCGTGCCGTCCTTTGCGATAGCGCAGATCGGCCTGTATGGCCAGTTCAGCACCACCAATATCCGTGCCGCGAATGAGCCGGAGATTTACGGAATCACCTTCGGCGGATATAGCGAAAAGAGCTTCAGCCGCCATCTCGCCTTTCTCAACGTGGGCCCGGACTTTCGCGTCTCGCTTCAATCCGGAAGCGCCGGCAACAGCAACCCCGGCGGAGAACCGGCGCAATCGTTGATTAGCGTCCAGGGGGGGCCGCGCGTCGCTTTCAAACTGCCTGTCGCGACCCTTCATCCGTATTTTGAAGGTCTGATCGGCGGCGTCGACTCCCAGATTGGCGAGGTGGTCGGCGATACGTACTTTCACAAGGTCGCCGGTTCTCCGCCTGGCACTGACGCGAATGGCGGCATCTCGCTTTCCGGTCAGGCCCTCGGCGGCCTTGACCTGACAGTCCGTCCGCGCGTTGACTGGCGGGTCGTCGAGGTTGGCTATGCCCGGCTTTTTGAGTCCAGCGGCTCCCCCAGCCTGGGAATCGTAACGTTCAGCACCGGCATTGTCGTGCGTCTCCCGTAGACTGCCCGACGCCCCACCCTTCGCCGCTTCATCGAGAAGGGTGGGAGCAAAATCTCGCAGCAGGAAACATTCGACTTCGCGGCACGGTCTATTCCCGCACTGTCGCGATCTTCATCGAGAACCACGCCGCGGCAATCGCAACTGCCGATTGAGGTCTCACCCGCCGCTGGAAGTCGATTTGGTATCCTCACCACTGTGGCAACGATCCTCCACCAACCCAGCGAAACGCTTGTCGCTCTGCTGCAGCGCGACTTCGGCCTCTCGTCTTTCCGGGTCAATCAAGAAGTCGTCTGCCGCGCTGTCATTCAGGGCAGAGACGTGCTGTTGGTCATGCCGACCGGCGCCGGCAAGTCTCTGTGCTTCCAATTGCCGGGGATCGCGCGCGGCGGTACCACCCTCGTCATCAGCCCGCTCATCGCGCTCATGGAGGACCAGGCGGCAAAACTGGCCTCCCTTGGTTTTTCTGTGGCGCGTATCCACTCCGGGCTCGACCGCGCGCTTTCCCGCCAGGCCTGCGCGGAGTATCTGTCCGGCGCTCTCCAGTTTTTATTCATCGCCCCGGAGCGGCTGCGGGTTCCCGGCTTTATCGAGATGCTGGCCAAACGAAAACCGTCGTTGATTGCCATCGATGAGGCACACTGCATCTCGCAATGGGGGCACGATTTTCGGCCCGATTACCGTATGCTCGGCCAGTTTGTGCCTGCATTGCGGCCGGCGCCCGTCATCGCGCTGACCGCAACTGCGACCTCTCGCGTGCAGGACGACATCATCGCCCAGTTGGGAATGGCGGATGCATCTCGATTTATTTATGGCTTCCGCCGCGAAAATCTTGGCATCGAAGTGGTGGAGATGTCCCCTTCGCTGCGGCCCACTTTTGTTGCCGACCTCTTGCATGATCCGGCACGCCGCCCTGCGATTGTCTATGCGCTCACCCGCAAACAGGCCGAAGCGCTGGCGGCGCAGCTTTCTTCAAAATTTCCATCCGCGGCTTACCACGCCGGTCTCGATCCGCGCCTTCGCGAATCTGTCCAACAGGAATTTCAGCAAGGGCGGCTCCATGCCGTGGTGGCCACCGTCGCCTTCGGCATGGGAATCGACAAGGCCGACGTCCGCACCATTGTTCACACCTCGCTTCCCGGCACGCTGGAAGCCTATTACCAGGAGATTGGCCGCGCCGGGCGGGACGGCCTGCCCAGTCGCGCCATTCTGCTCTACTCCTACGCCGACCGCAAGATGCATGAGTTCTTCTTCGAGCGCGATTATCCGCCGGTCGAGGAGTTGGATCGAGTCTATCGACGCCTGGGAGATGAACCGCTGGAGAAGGAATATCTCCGCGCCAAGCTGCGCATGGAATCCGACCTGTTCGACAGAGTGCTGGAAAAGCTGGTCATCCACGGCGGCGGAGCGGTCGATTTTGAGGAAAATGCCGTCCGCGGCGCTCAAGGATGGCGCGATTCCTACGCCGCTGAGTCGCAGCGCAGAAAAGCGCAACTCGACCTGGCCATGCAGTATGCCGAATCCAGCCAGTGCCGCATGACCTCCCTGATTCGCCATTTCGGAGACTTGACGGACGCGCGACGTCCATGCGGGCATTGCGATGTGTGCGCGCCGCATGCCTGCGTTGCCAGGCGCTTCCGCGCGCCCGACGAATCCGAAAAGCAAACTGCCTGGGCGGTCATTCATTCGTTGAAGAAAAGCTCGGCAGGCTCCACTGGCAGGCTGCACAAAGACATGTTTCCGCGGGAACAGGTCTCGCGCGACGCGTTTGAGAATCTTCTGCAAGCACTGGCCGGCGCGGGCCTGGTTCGATTGGAAGAATTAACATTTGAAAAGGACGGTCGCACCATCGCCTACCGCAGGGCCAGCCTCACGCAGGAAGGCGAAGAACTGCCGCCCACCGATCCGCTGGATTTTGTTCTGCCCGATAGCTCGAACCACGTCGCCCCGGCGCGCAGAAAAAACGAGGGTAAGCGAAGCGGGACAGGCACCTCTTCGAAAACCGCAACCACTCCCGCGCGTCCGCTGGATACATCTGAAATGTCAGCGCATGCCGCGGCCATTGAGGATAAGTTGCGCGCCTGGCGGCTGGCGGCGGCCAGAAAACATGGCGTCCCCGCCTACTGCATTGTCGGCAACAAAACCATGCGGGACATCGCCCAGCAACGGCCCATCACCCTGGAGCAGTTGCAGTGCGTCAGCGGAATCGGTCCCTCCAAGGCAGAGAAATTCGGCGAAGAAATCTGCCGCATCTGCGCCCAACCGTAAACAGAAAAAGAGTTTTCCTCGTAATGCAAGGCAGACCCCCAGATGTCTACGGTCGGTTTAAGGTAGACCCCGGACTTTAGTCCGGGGATAAGAAGCCGCTGGATTACGCCTTTAGGCGCTGAGGTTCTCACGCCGCAAAATACCGCTTGCGCATCCAGAAGGCCACATTCACCAGCCCGATCAGCGCCGGCACCTCAATCAACGGACCCACCACCCCCACAAATGCCTCGCCGGAGTTCAGCCCGAACACCGCCACCGCCACCGCAATCGCCAACTCAAAATTATTGCCCGCCGCCGTGAACGACAGCGTCGCCGACTGCGCATAATTCGCGCCCAATCGCTTGCCCATCCAGAAACTCACCAGAAACATCGCCACAAAATAGAGCACCAGCGGAACCGCGATCCGCAGCACATCCAGCGGCAGTCGCACAATCAGGTCGCCCTTCAGCGAAAACATCACGACGATCGTGAACAGCAGCGCCACCAGCGTCAGCGGGCTGATCCGAGGAAGAAAGCGCGTCCGATACCACGGTTCCCCGCGAAGACGCAGCAGAACCGCTCGCGTCAGCAACCCAGCCGCAAACGGCACGCCAAGATAGATCCCCACGCTCTTGGCAATCTGCCCGATGCCGACGTGAACGATGCTGCCCTCCAGCTCAAACCGCTTCGGCAGCACGGTGATAAAGACCCAGGCATAGACGCTATAAAACAGCACCTGAAAAATACTGTTCAGCGCCACCAGTCCGGCAGCGTAGTCCGTGTCTCCCTCCGCCAGCTCGTTCCACACCAGCACCATCGCGATGCAGCGCGCAATCCCAATCAGGATCAGCCCCCGCATGTACGCCGGCTCGCCGCGAAGAAATGCAATCGCCAGCAGAAACATCAGCACCGGCCCGATGACCCAGTTCTGCGCCAATGACAACCCAAGCACGCGCTTGTTGCGGAAGACCTCGCGCAATTTTTCGTAGCGCACTTTCGCCAGCGGCGGATACATCATCACAATCAAGCCGATCGCGATGGGAATGTTGGTCGTTCCCGCCTGAAAGCGATTCACAAATGCCGCTGAGCCGGGAACAAAGTGTCCCACCGCAACCCCAATCGCCATGGCCAGAAAAATCCACAGCGTCAGCCAGCGGTCCAGAAACGACAGGTGTTTCCGCTGCTGCGGCGCGCGCACCTGTCCCTCCGTCGCCAGCGCGTTGGCCATCATGCTCTCGCCTCGCAACCGCCAGACGAACCGACGGGCATCGGCGCGGGCGCGCCTTTAAGCGCCGCAAATTTCTTCGGGCTGCTGCACGCCTTCGACAGCCGAGCGCGGTCCGCCTGCATCTTCCGATCCTCTCGCATCCACGCCAGCGTCTGCCGCAGCACCTGCGCTGCGCCAATGTCGGGCGGCATCGCTATCCGGTAATGCATCCACTTGCCCTCGCGCCGCGCCGCCACAATCCCCGCCCGCCGCAGGTACGCCAGGTGTCGCGAAATCTTCGGCTGCGACTGCCCCAGAATTTCCACCAGGTAGCAGACGCAGATTTCCTGCTCTCCCACCAGGTTCAGCAGGCGAAGGCGCGTATTGTCGCCCAGCGCTTGAAAGAATCGCTCCACGTTGAACTCTTTTTTTGCCATACATTTATATTATACGCCTTGACGAATATGTTGGCAACGCATATATTCGTTTTAGGCGATATGTTCTCAAGGAATCTTCGATGGACCCCGTTTTGTATTGGGGCACGGCTTTAGAAGCCTGCCCTCCGTGCAACCGAAGGGTGCCATACCTGGATGAATCTTCGATGAAGCCCGCTTTGTATCAGGGCACGGCTTTAGCCGGGCCATACCTGGCTGAAAATATGTAGGCTTTAGCCCCTGCGGAACTTTCTGCCGAATTGCATTTGAGCGTTCTTAAGGAGATTGATATGCCGGAGCAAATTCTGGATTCCGTCAAGTCGAAATACGCCGCCGTCGCGCAAAGCGCGTTGTCCAGCGATCACGCCGGCGTCAAGGCCGTCGCAGAAGCCTTCGGCTACACCGCCGAGGAACTCACCTCCATCCCCGCCGCTGCCAACATGGGC